>VAZH01000139.1 GCA_005884465.1 Alphaproteobacteria bacterium
TGATGCCCACGAGGTTCGAAATGCAGATGAACATGAACAGCGAGAAGATCAGCGGAAAAAACTTCATGCCTTCCGCGCCGGCGGTGTTGCGAACGGTGCTGGCGACAAACTCGTAGGTAAGCTCGGCCATCGACTGGAAACGCCCGGGAACGAGCTGCCGCCCGGCGACGCCGCCGATCATCAGGATCGAGATCACCGCCACCGAAAGGAACATGTAGAGGGACGCGTTGGTGAAGGCGATCGTGTGATTGCCGATGTGGCCGATCGTGAAGAGCGGTTCGATGTTGAACTGGTGGATCGGGTCAATTTTCATCCGCGCGGCTCGTGGTCCTCCGGCTTTCCTGCCGGCAATCGAATTTCAAATGCCAGGACTTCCCGCCAGCGCTCAGCGCCTGCCTGGAGCCACGCCCGCAGACCTCACCACATTGACCACGCCGGCGACAAAGCCGAGCAGAAAAAACACGATGAGACCGAACGGCGACGTCGACAGCAAGCGGTCGAAACCCCAGCCAATCACCGCTCCGACAACAACGCCGGCGATCAACTCCGAAGAAAGCCGGAAACCGCGCGCCATCGCCGAGGCTCTGGCAGCTCCGTCTCCACTTCCAGATCCGGGTTGGTCTGTCCTGATTTTGCGGTTGTCCCGAATTTCGGACAAACGGTGATCCAGACTTCCGAGCCTTGCGGAAAGCGCAGCTTCGTCGGACGATTTATCGCGACTTCCATTTCCGCCGTTTTTCGTGCCGTCCGCCATGTGTGGAGACCCGAAATGATGCCGCAGTGGATGGAAATTACGCCCCGTCACCCTCAAAAGCCGCGCGGACCATACTGACCGCGTCAAATCAAGTCAAGATTGCGTCGTAACCACTTAGCTGATTGATTTTGCTGGATTTCTTCAGGCGAATCGAGCGCGGGCCGAACCATCGCGGCACCGCAACAGCTGGCTTGAGCGGCGACGACCTTGCACGCCACCGGTCGGTCTGTTGGGATGTCCGGCAGCATTTAAATTGCGCTCGGGAGCCCGCATGCCGCGTCAGGTCGACTACTATTTTTCGCTTCAATCTCCGTGGGCCTATATCGGGCACAAATTGTTTCGGGAAGTCGCCAACACCTACGGTCTCAAGGTCAATCACAAGCCGGTGGTGCTGATCGATCTGTTCTCGGAGACCGGTGGCTTGCCGCTGGCGAAGCGCCATCCGGTGCGGCAGCGCTATCGGATGGTCGAACTGCAGCGCTGGCGTGACAAGCGTGGCTTGAATTTTCATCTTCAGCCAGCGAATTGGCCGTTCAACGCACGGCTCGCCGATGGCGTTGTGATCGCGGCGGTCGAGGCCGGCCGCGATCCCGATCCATTTCTGCGCCGGGCATATGCGGCGGTGTGGGAAGACCAGCTCAATCTCGCCGATCCGGCGACGCTGGTTAAGATCGCCGACGGCACAGGACTTCCCGGCAGGCAATTGGTCGAGCGTTCGGGATCCGACGAGATCAGCGCGGCCTACGAGCAAAACCGCCAGGATGCGCTGGCGGCGGATGTGTTCGGATCGCCGGTCTATGTGCTCGACGGCGAGGTATTCTGGGGACAGGATCGGATCGAATTGCTCGCGGACGCGTTGAAGTCAGGGCGCGCGCCTTATCGTTCGCGGGTGTAGGATCAAGCGCAGGATAGGAAGATCTTATCGGGTTTTGAGGCGGAGCAATCCCATGATGACAGCTACATCGCCCTCGAAATTCTCCACCGCTATCGCCGCTGCGGCAGTGCTTTTTTGCCTCGGCGGATCAGGCTCGGCCGCCGCGGCATCGATGCCGGACACCGAAAATGGCCGTTATGCGCTGGCGCCGGTCGCGGACGGCGTACTCAGATTGGATACCCGCACCGGCACCGTCTCGACCTGCAACAACACCGGCACCGGCTGGGCCTGCTATGCGGTGCCCGACGAACGCGCAGCGCTCGACGCCGAAATCGGCCGGCTGCAGGCCGACAATGAAAAGCTCAAGACAGAACTGGCGGCCCGCGAGCCGGCCGTCCCCGGCAAGATCGACGAGCCGCTGCCGAAGGCGGACTCGTTGAAAAAGCCTGAGCCGAAGGTGGCCGAGGGCGAGCGCAAGATCGAAATTCCGCTGCCGAGCGACCGCGACATGGATCGCATGATGTCGTTCCTCGAGCGGGCGTGGCGGCGGCTGGTCGAGATCGCCAACCGGATGCAGAAGGACATCTCCGGCAAGATTTGAGGCGCCGGCGCTCTTTCCCCTAGTCGTCCCCGCGAAAGCGGCGCGAACGCGGGGACCCATATGCCGCGGCCTCTCGAATAAGCGATCGGGTAGACGCCTCCTGTGAACTACCAACGTCGGTGGTTATCGGTCCCGGCGTTCGCCGGGACGACATGTTGAGAGATCATTCATGACTTCACCAAAATCGCTCTCGCGCTCTCCGTCATCTACCGTCAGCGCCACCACCCTTGTGTCCTCGCTGCTGACCGTTCAAACCTCCAGGCGCGGCTTTATCGATCTCACCGCCGAGATCGCGAAATTCGTGACGGACGCTCGCGCGAAAGAGGGCGCAGTGACGCTGTTCATCCGCCATACCTCGGCGTCGCTAACGATACAGGAAAACGCCGATCCGTCGGTGCTCGAGGATTTGACGACGGCGCTCGACCGGCTGGCGCCCGAACACGCCGGATGGCGCCACGATACCGAAGGCCCCGATGACATGCCCGCGCATGTCAAGACCATGCTGACGGCGACGTCGCTGCATATCCCGGTCCTCAGAGGCGAACTCGCGCTGGGAACGTGGCAGGCGGTCTACCTGATCGAGCACCGCACCCGGCCGCATCGCCGCGAGATCGTGCTGCAGTTTGCGGGTGTTGCCGGCTGAAAGCAAAACCGGCCGCGGAGTGGTCCGCGGCCGGTTTGTTGAGCGAGTGTTAGCCGCGGCTGTCGCCGCGGCAAAAAACAGCTAGTTCCTCCTAATATCGACGTCCTTGGTTTCCGGCAGGAAGAAGAATCCGACCACCGCGGTGATTGCCGCGAAGATGATCGGATACCAAAGACCCGCGTAGATGTCGCCGGTCGAGGCCACGATCGCGAACGAGGTCGCGGGCAATAGTCCGCCGAACCAGCCGTTGCCGATGTGATAGGGCAACGACATCGAGGTATAGCGGATCTTGGTCGGGAACAGTTCGACCAGCATGGCCGCGATCGGCCCGTACACCATGGTGACGAAAATCACCAGGATGAACAGCAGTCCGATGATCGCCGCAACCTGCGGACGGAAGATATCGAACGGGTTCGACATCCTCACGATGCCTCGGTCGCCCGCCTTCGGATAACCCGCCGCGGCAACGGCTGCGGCGACAGCCGGGTTACCAGCCTTCGCATCGGTGTATGGCACTTCCTTGCCATTAACCGTCACCTTCACGCCGGAGCCTGCGGGTCCATACGTGGTCGAATACTTCACCGACGACGTAGCCAGGAAGGCACGGGCGGTATCGCACGGCGCAGTGAACACGCGAGTGCCGACCGGGTTGAACAGATCGCCGCAACCTGTGGGATCGGCGACGACTTCGACCTTGGTCGCCTCGATGGCCTTTTCCAGCGCCGGGTTGGCGTTGCTCGAGATCATCCGGAAGATCGGGAAGAAGGTCAGCGCCGCGATCAGGCAGCCGGCAAGAATGATCGGCTTGCGGCCGATGTTGTCCGACAACGCCCCGAACACGATGAAGAAGCCGGTGCCGAACAACAGCGACCATGCGATCAGAAGGTTGGCGGTGTAGCCATCGACCTTCAGGATCGATTGCAGGAAGAACAGCGCGTAGAACTGGCCGGTGTACCAGACCACGCCCTGACCCATGGTGCCGCCGATCAGCGCGAGTATGACGATCTTGGCATTGCTCCAGTTAGCGAAGGCTTCGGTCAGCGGGGCCTTTGAGCCTTTGCCCTCGTCCTTCATCTTCTTGAACACCGGCGATTCGTTGAGGCGCAGCCGGATCCAGACCGAGATCCCCAGCAGCAGGACCGACACCAGGAATGGAATACGCCAGCCCCAGGCAGCGAAGTCGGCTTCGCCGATGGCCGTGCGGGTGAACAGGATCACCAGCAGCGACAGGAACAGGCCGAGCGTGGCGGTGGTCTGAATGAACGAGGTGTAATAGCCGCGCTTACCATGAGGCGAATGCTCGGCCACGTAGGTGGCGGCCCCACCATACTCGCCGCCGAGCGCCAGACCTTGCGCCAGACGCAACGCAATCAGAATAACCGGGGCGGCAAAGCCGATCGTTGCCGCGTTGGGCAACAGGCCGACGATGAAGGTCGACAGACCCATGATCAGGATGGTGACGAGGAAGGTGTACTTTCGTCCGACGATGTCGCCGATGCGGCCGAACACGATGGCGCCGAAGGGGCGCACCAGGAAGCCGGCGGCGAAGGCGAGCAGCGCGAAGATATCGCGCGTCGCCGGCGGATAGGCCGAGAAGAACTGCGCGCCGATAATGCTGGCGAGCGATCCGTAAAGATAGAAATCATACCATTCGAAAACAGTACCGAGCGATGAAGCGAGAATGACGAAGCGTTCGTCGCGCGTCATTCCTCTGCCGGTTCTTTCCAGCACCACTGTTGTCGCAGTCATTGGATGCTCCCGTTCCCTTCTTTGATTCTCGACACGTGCGTTGATCTGCGTCAGATCGACACGCAATGGATCGGCAGCCTCACTACATGTTCGGGAGGCGTGCCCCAATAGTACTTTCGGCTGGCAGCGGTTTCATCAGGCTTGTCAGACGGTGCCCTTGCGCTTGTTAGATTACGCTTGCGCAATTGTGAGCGGTGCCGATTTGATCGGGAGAAAAGCTTTTTCGCGTAAGGTCTTAAAAAATGTTTCTGCCATCGTTTGTACTTGCCAAACCAAATCGGGGAGCGACAATTCTTCTGCCCGCGTGCGCTATAGATTCAAACTAAAGTCCAATAGCGGAGAAAAACAGCGCGATGCTCCACATCACGATAGATATGATCGCGGCCCACCGCGCGAATGAGCGGTTCGCTATTTCAATATTTTTGGAGCGCGATCGGACGCAAAACGGGTGCCCACTTTTGCTGATCGCGCTTTACTGAAAACAGACCGGCCGCGGAGCGATCCGCGGCCGGGTTTTCCTTGCGCGGCCCAAGCTAGTGGCTAGGCCTTTTGAATGCTCACGCCGGAACTGGTGGTGATGTCGACGCCCTTGGTGTCTCTCAGGAAGATCAGGCCAACGGCCAGCGTCATCACCGAGATGCCGATCGGATACCAGAGGCCGGCATAGATGTCGCCGGGCGCAGCCACGATCGCAGTTGCAAGTAGTGGCACATACCGCCGAACCAGCCGTTGCCAATGTGGTATGGCAACGACATCGAGGTGTAGCGGATCTTGGTTGGGAACATCTCGACCAGGAACGCCGCGATAGCGCCATACACCGTGGTCACGTAGATCACCAGGATCACCAGCATCAACTCGGTCATGAACCAGTTGACCTTGGCCTTGTCAGCTGTACCCGAATAGCCGGCGGCCTTGAGCGCCGCCGTCCACTTGGCGTTGTCCCAGCCCTCGACCTTCGTCGATCCGATGGTCATGTCGACCGACTTCGAGCCGGGCACGCTGACGATCTTGAACGAGAGCCCCGACTTGGTGAGGAAGTCCTGAGCGCGATCGCACTGCGTGAAGTTGGACCACGGTCCGACGAAGATGTGGAAGTTGCAGGTGGACTGGTCTGCCGATACGGTGATCGGATTCTTGTCCGCGAAGGCTTCAAGGTCCGGGTTGACGTAGTGGGTGAGCCCCCTGAACAGCGGGAGGAACGTAATCGCCGCAATCAAGCAGCCTGCCAGGATGATCTTCAGCCGTCCGATGCGGTCGGACAGCCAGCCAACGCAACGTCACGAGCAGGAAGGAGGCCGCCCAACCGACGCGAAGCGGACATTTGTTCTGATCCGCGATAAAAAAGTGCGGGGCTCAACGGGCCCCGCACTTGCCTTGGCTTTTAACTTTTCGAGAGCGCCTTTTCATCTTCATCCCAGATGCTCATTTTGCGAGTCTCAGGCATCAGGAACAGCGAGAGCACGAGGCACACCGCAGGAACTGCGATCGGGTAGATCAGCGCATAGGCAAGACTACCCGTCGCCGAGTAAGCCGCCGTGGTGATGAATGGCACCAACCCGCCACCCCAGCCGTTGCCAATCATGTACGGCATGGAGACTGACGTGTAGCGGATCCTGCCGGGGAAAAATTCAGCGAGGAACGCGCCGATCGGCCCGTAGACCATCCCGACATAGGCGACCAGAATGGCGACAATCAAGACCGCAATCGGGATGTTGATGTGGCCCGGCTGCGTGACGGACCCGAGCCACGTATACAGCGGATAGTAGGTAACCGCCGCAAGAAAGAACCCGCCCAAGATCACCGGCTTGCGGCCGATGATGTCAGACAGCCAACCGAAGAAGATGAGTGTCGGGGTCCCGATGACGAGCCCGAGTCCCACGATGAGGGAACTGGTGAGCGTGTCCACCTTGGAAACCGTCTGCAGGTAGAACAGCGCCCAGAACTGGCTTGAGTACCAGACCACGCCCTCGCCCAACACCACGATGGTGGCGATCACCACGTATTTGAGATTGGCGGGATCGAGGAAGGCCTCGCGCCACGGATTTACGCTCGTCTGCCCCTTGGCCTTGATCTCCGCATAGACCGGGGACTCCTCGAAATTGGCTCGCATGTACATGGTGACGAACACCAGCAGGAAGGAAAACAAGAACGGAATCCGCCACGCCCAGTCGTTGAACACGGCTTCGCCAAAGTAGCTGCGGGTCGCGATGATCACGATGAGCGACAGCACGATTCCAAGGGTCGGCGAGGTCTGCAACCAGCCGGTATAATAGCCGCGGCGGTCTTCCGGCACGTGCTCGGCGACATAGGTGATAGCGCCGCCGTAAGAGCCGCCCAGGCAAAGACCCTGGACCATCCGTAAACCGAACAGGATGAACGCGGCGCTCAGGCCGATCTGATCGATGGT
>VAZH01000638.1:0-2299 GCA_005884465.1 Alphaproteobacteria bacterium
GTCAGGATGTCGGACGGCTTCAAATCCTCCCACACCATTCCGACAATGCGGGTGCCGGTCTCGTAGGCGATCTGGCCGCGCTCGCGATAGGGGGCGGGGATCGCGGCGCAGCCGGGCAGCGACATCCCTAACGCCTCTGCCAGCGAATTCATGGTAGAGGCGGTGCCCATGGTGTTGCAATGACCGACCGACGGCGCCGAGGAGGCCACGATATTCATGAACTCCTCGTAATCGATCTCGCCGCCGGCAAGCCGCTCGCGCGCTTTCCAGACCACGGTTCCCGAGCCCGAGCGCTCGCCATTGTGCCAGCCGTTCAGCATCGGCCCGCCGGAAAGCACGATTGCCGGTAAATTGACCGTGGCCGCTGCCATCAGGCAGGCGGGAGTGGTCTTGTCGCAGCCGGTGGTCAGGACCACGCCGTCCAAGGGATAGCCGAACAGGATTTCGACCAGGCCGAGATAGGCGAGGTTGCGATCCAGCGCCGCGGTCGGGCGCTTGCCGGTTTCCTGGATCGGATGCGTCGGAAATTCCATCGCGATGCCGCCGGCGGCGCGAATTCCCTCGCGGACCCGATGCGCCAGTTCAAGGTGATGGCGATTACACGGCGAAAGATCGTTGCCGGTCTGCGCAATGCCGATGATCGGCTTGCCGGATTGCAGTTCGTGCCGGGTCAGGCCGTAGTTAAGGTAGCGCTCGAGGTAGAGCGCGGTCATCCCCGGGTTGTGCGGGTTGTTAAACCATTCGCTGGAACGGAGTTTGCGCCTGGTGACGCCGGTAAGCGGCTTGTTCATTGGTTCTCCCGCAGCGCACACGCCTTAATTTTGTGCGTAATTTTCGTATTGGCAGGCGATGTTTGCATGTCACCGCCTGCTTCGCAACGTTGCCGGCGGAGGGGAACTCCTACGACTTTGATCCAACGACATCGCCGAAAAAGTCTGGTAAAGACCCCGGTTAAATAAAGGGACGACCGCGGCATCGACCCGCGGAGGCTCACGCGTATTGGGAGGGAATGGATGGCGTCGGTACAGATTCGCGACGTTCGGAAATCGTTCGGCGGCTTTGAAGTCCTGCATGGCGTAAGCGTCCCCATCGAGGACGGCGCCTTCGTCGTTTTGGTCGGCCCCTCCGGTTGCGGCAAGTCGACCTTGTTGCGGATGCTCGCGGGACTCGAAAATATCACCTCCGGGACGATTTCAATCGGCGACCGCGTCGTCAACAATGTCCAGCCCAAAGAGCGCGACATTGCAATGGTGTTCCAGAACTATGCGCTCTATCCGCATATGACGGTCGCCGACAATATGGGATTCTCGCTGAAGCTGCGGGGCGCAAACGCCAACGAAATCAAGAAGGGGGTCAAGCGCGCCGCCGAAATTCTGGCCCTGACGCCGCTGCTCGATCGTTATCCCCGGCAATTGTCCGGCGGCCAGCGCCAGCGCGTCGCGATGGGACGCGCCATCGTGCGCGACCCGCAGGTGTTCCTGTTCGACGAGCCGCTGTCCAACCTCGACGCCAAGCTGCGCGTTGCGATGCGTACCGAAATCAAGGAACTGCATCAGCGGCTGAAGACCACCACGGTCTACGTCACCCACGATCAGATCGAAGCCATGACCATGGCCGACACGATCGTGGTGATGCATGACGGGATCGTGGAGCAGATCGGCACGCCGCTCGAACTCTATGACCGCCCGGACAACCAATTCGTCGCAGGCTTCATCGGATCGCCGGCGATGAATTTCCTTAAAGGCAGGGTGAAGTCGAACGGCCGTGCCGCTTTTGAGGGCCCGAACGGCGTGAAGCTGCCGCTGGCGTCGGCACCACCGAATTCCGAGGGCAGGCCGGCAGTGTACGGCGTCCGGCCCGAGCACTTCACCATCGCGGACGACGGCGCGGAAGCCGAGATCATCGTGGTCGAGCCGACCGGCTCGGAAACCCAGGTCTTCGCCAAGCTCGGCGGCGAGCAGGTCGTCGCCGTGTTCCGCGAGCGTCATCAATTCAATCCGGGTGACAAGATCCGGTTGAAGCCGGACCCGTCCCTTGTCCATCTGTTCGACGAGGCGACCGGCAAGCGGCTGAACGCCTGACAATCAAAAAATACCAACGGGAGGATAGACTATGCATGACTTTACCCGCCGCGCTCTGCTTCAGGGCGGCACCGCGCTAGCGACGGCCGGCGCGCTTACCGGGCCAGCGTTGCTTGAGTTCGCCAAGGCTTGGGCACAATCGGCGCCATGGAAGGCGGAGCCGGGCGCCAAGCTGACCGTCATGCGCTGGAAGCGCTTCGTGCCGTCAGAGGATGATG
>VAZH01000638.1:2439-2901 GCA_005884465.1 Alphaproteobacteria bacterium
TTCCCGACCAAAGCGCTGAAGATGAACGACGTCGCCGACTATCTCGGCAAAAAGTATGGCGGATGGACCGACGCTGCTGCAAAGACCTGCAAGCAGGGCAACGACTGGCTCGGCATTCCAGTCGCGACTGGTGGCAATTACATGAACTACCGCAAGTCGGCAACGGACAAGGCGGGCTTCAGCGAATTCCCGAAAGATTTCCCTGGCTTCCTTGAGCTGTGCAAGGCACTGAAGAAGAACAACACCCCGGCTGGCTTCGCGCTTGGGCACGCGTCCGGCGACGCCAATGCATGGCTGCACTGGGTTTTGTGGGGGCACGGCGCCTATACCGTCGACAAGGACGACAAGGTCAGTATCAACTCGCCGGAAACCATGAAGGCGCTGGAATACTGCAAGGCGCTTTCCGACACCTTCATTCCCGGCGTCGCTTCCTGGAACGACTCGTCCAACAACAAGGCGTTC
>VAZH01000639.1 GCA_005884465.1 Alphaproteobacteria bacterium
TGACGCGGTTGCCGGCCATCCCGACGCGCTCTTTCAATTTCATCATCAACCATTCAACTACTTCGCCCCGTACGCGGAAGGTACGGACGCACGAGCCGAGCACCTGAAGGACATCGAGGAGTTCCTTGCCGCGCTGCAGACAGGCAACCTGCCGGCCGTGGCCTTCGTCAAGCCAATCGGCGCTTACAACGAGCACATGGGTTATACGGACTTGCTGCGAGGTCAGCAGTACGTGGCAGATCTGGTCAAGGCGGTGCAAGGCAGTGCGGTTTGGAAGGACAGCGTGATCATCATCACGTACGACGAAGCCGGCGGGCGTTGGGATCACGTGCCGCCGCCGCGGGGCGATCGTTGGGGTCCGGGGGTTCGCGTTCCGGCGATCATCATCTCGCCCTATGCCAAACGCCGCTTCGTCGATCACACGACGTATGAGACCACTTCGATCTTGAAGTTCATCGAAACCCGCTGGGACTTGGCGCCTCTGGGCAGTCGAGACGCTGCTGCGAACAACCTGGTGAACGCCTTCGACTTCTCGCAGACTCCTTGATACTCGGAGGGCCAAGCTGATCGAGACTCGCCGAGGGAGAGCCGGGCGGAGGAGGAGTGGTATAGCGGGGAGACGCTGTCAGAGTCGGTACTTTGTGCAAGGCCACGGTTGCTGTCGGCTGTTGGCACCTTTGAGACATGCCGACGGACTCTGAAAATGTCTGATAATCGGGGTAGATCGGAAGTGGTCGGCCCAATTTCGAAACGGCGCTTTTGACCCAACTCGGTCATGTTGCGGTCAAAGCATGTACTGTTGCGCGATTGCGCGTCATCCCGCCTGAATTCTCCATCGACCTCGCAGCTTGATGGTCTCGCGGCACCGGGAGCCGTGCGTGCTAGGCGCAGCACGGAAATGGCCGACTATTTGACCGCGCCGCCTGTGATGCCGCTGATGAAGCGGTCCAAAAAGAGATTATAAGCGATCGCCACCGGAACGCTGGAAATGAGCGCCGCGCCCATCAATTCGCCCCAATAAAAAATATCTCCGCGGATCAAATCTGTCGCGACTCCCAAAGTAACGGGCTTCTCGCTGGAAGAGGAGATGAAGGTCAGCGCGTACACGAACTCCTGCACCGTTAGCGTGAACGCAAAGATCACTACGGTCAGAATGGCAGGCACCGAAAGAGGAAGGACCGTTTTCACGAATGCTCCCACGACAGTGCAGCCGTCGACGATTGCGGCCTCCTCGATCTCCCGCGGCACCGACTTGAAGAAGCCCATAAGCAGCCAGGTGCAGAACGGGATGGTGAAAGTGGGGTAGACGACGACAAGAGCCCACAGGCTGTCCTGCAATCCGAGCAACGTAACCACTCGCGCGAGAGGCAGGAACAGAAGCGTCGGCGGCACCAGATAGGTCAGGAAGATGCCGATGCTCAGATTTTCGCCGCTACGGCCCGGCATGCGCGCTAGCCCATAGCCGGCTGGCAGGGCCACGAGAAGAGTGATAGCCACGACACAAAGCCCGATAAGGGCGGAATTGGACAGCCACTGCACGAATAGCGTGTCTTCAAACAAATACTTGAGATGTTCGAGCGTAGGCGGCGCGTTGAACCAATAAGGGATGGACTTGAGATTGTAGAGGTCGCCGTCCGTCTTGAAGGTGGTGATCAGCATCCAATAGAAGGGAAACGCGGCGAATACAACCAAAGTAATCACCGCGGCATAGAACGAACTCTGCCCAACTACTTTTCCGGCAAGCCGCCGCATGTCAAATCTCCCGCCGCCGCAGCGACCGCAAGAGCAGGATCACCGCGACCAAGAGGAAGGGAAACAGGAACAGACAAATGGCCGCTCCGTGAGCGACATCGCCCGAGAGGATGCCCACCTGAAACGCTAGCGTGCCGAGCACCTGCGTGCTGTTGATCGGTCCGCCCTTCGTCAGCAAATAGACGACGCTGAGATCCGTGAAGGTGAACACGGTGCCAAAGATCACAGCGATCATGATGATCGGGGCGATGATTGGCAAGATGATCTGATAGTTGCGCCGCCAGAAGCCCGCACCGTCGATCGTGGCGGCATCGAGCACATCCTGCGGCACCGACGTGAATCCGGCAAGGAAGATCACGACGCCGAAAGGAAACAACCGCCAGGCATGCACGACCGCCACGGCAATCATCGCCAAATCCTCTTGCCCCAGCCATTGTGGCCGGTTTGCCGCATCGATCAATCCTGCCGCGACCAGCGTCCAGTTGATGACGCTGTAAAGTGAGTCGAACATCCACACCCAGGCCAGCGTCGCCAGCGACACCGGTACTGCCCAGGGCAGAACGATAAGCGCGCGGGCAAGCCGGCGCCCCGGGAACTCCTGCATGAGGAGCATGGCGCCGATCTTGCCCAGCAGCAGGCCGATGATTTGGGAACTGATCGTGAAGATGAGGGTGTTGGCCAGCGTGCGCCGGAAGATCTCGCTGTCGATGACCTCGCGGAAGTTCTTCAACCCGACAAACGTGTAGCTCGGATTGAAGATGCTGTAGGCGCTGACGCTGTAATATAGGGCAAGTAGGAATGGCAGCCCGACGAGCACGACGACATAAAGGATCGCGGGCATGATGAACAGCGGCCCAAGCACCTCGAGCCGATCGAACGTAAACCTCGATCGCGCCAGCCGACGGGGCGCGGCTGCCTGGGCGATCAAGCTCATCGAGCTTGCTCCTTGGGGCTCACGGTACACCGACCGTCCCGGTCGAAATAGCGCAGCTCAGCTTCCCGAACCGCAAATTTGTGCCATTCACCGACGCGGATGCCAGACAGCGGAACGTGGGCCGGCAGCTTCGCCGTGACTTCGCGCTTCGCCTGGAAGCCATCCAACGCGCCGTACAAGATGCGCTCCGATCCGAGATACTCCATGCGATCGATGCGGAAGGGCAGCTCGGAGAGAGCGGCTCCGTCGAGCATCTCCCGCGGCAGGAAATGCTCCGGCCGAAAGCCCAAGAGTCCACCTCTATGCTCGACCAGGTTCATGGGCGGGGTCCCCAGAAAACTCGCGACAAAATCGTCGGCGGGGTGGTCGTAAATCTCGCTTGGAGTTCCGACTTGTCGGAGCTTGCCATGGTCGACAACCGCGATGCGATCGCCCATGCCCATGGCCTCGACCTGGTCGTGCGTGACGTAAATGGTGGTCGTTCCCACCTTCTGCTGGAACTGCTTCAGCTCACTGCGCGCGCTTGCCCGTAGCTTCGCGTCCAGATTGGACAGCGGTTCATCTAGCAGGAACACGGTTGGATTGCGTACGAGCGCGCGGGCCAGCGCCACACGCTGGCGCTCGCCTCCCGAAAGCTGGCGGGGACGCCGGTGAAGCAGGCGGTCGATGCCGAGCAGACCGGCCGC
The DNA here is from genome assembly GCA_005884465.1 of Alphaproteobacteria bacterium. GTDB lineage: Bacteria > Pseudomonadota > Alphaproteobacteria > Rhizobiales > Xanthobacteraceae > Bradyrhizobium. The sequence goes on from VAZH01000639.1 coordinate 3,373, forward strand.
CCAATCGACCTTGCGCTTGATCTCGGGCCGTGGCGTACCCTGCGTCCTCAGCGGAAATGCAATGTTGTTGGCGACAGTCAGGTGCGGATAGAGGCCATAGCTCTGAAACACCATGGCGACGCCACGCG
>VAZH01000140.1 GCA_005884465.1 Alphaproteobacteria bacterium
CCTTGTCGACGAGCGCAAGCTTCAGGAAGTCGCGGGCGATTGGCGCGGCAAGATGGCCGCCTGTCGCACCCTTGCCGAGATTGCGCGGCTTGTCGTAGCCCATATAGATGCCGACCACGATGTCCGGCGAAAAGCCGATGAACCAGGCGTCCTTTTCGTCGTTGGTGGTGCCGGTCTTGCCGGCGATCGGCTTGCCGACTTCCTTCACCACGGTCGCCGTGCCGGCCTGGACCACGCCTTCCATCATCGAGGTGATCTGGTAGGCCGTCATCGAATCCAGCACTTGCTCCCTGCGGTCGACAAGCTGCGGCTCGGGGTGATTCTTCCAGCCGCCAGGAGCGTCGCAGCCCCGGCATTCCCGCACATCATGCTTGAAGATGGTGCGGCCGTAACGATCCTGAATTCGGTCAATCAGCGTCGACTTCACCCGCCGCCCGCCATTGGCGAACATCGAATAGGCCGTGACCATTCGCATCACCGTGGTCTCGCCTGCGCCGAGCGCATAGGACAGATAATTCGGCAGTTCATCATAGACGCCGAAGCGCTTGGCATATTCGCCGATCAAGGGCATGCCGATGTCCTGCGCCAGTCGCACCGTCACCGTGTTAAGCGACCATCTCAAGGCGTTACGCAGCGTCGTCGGGCCACGATATTTGCCGGTCGAATAGTTCTCCGGACGCCAGACGCCCGCGCCCTGCCCCTGATCGATCTCGATTGGCGCATCGACCACCACAGTCGACGGCGTGTAGCCGTTGTCGAGGGCGGAGGAGTACACTAGGGGTTTGAAGGAAGATCCCGGCTGCCGGTAGGCCTGGGTCGCGCGGTTGAACTGGCTCTGGTCGAACGAAAATCCGCCGACCATCGCCAGCACGCGGCCGGTCCATGGATCCATCACCACCATCGCCCCGGAAACCTCGGGCAACTGGCGCAGCCGGAACTGGCCCTCGACCCGCGCGCCATCCTTCCCGATCAACGGGTCTGCATAGACGACGTCGCCCGGCGAGAGCACCTGCGACACCGCCGTCGGCGTCTTGAAGCGCGTCGGCCCCGACGCCGCCTTGGCCCACCTGACGCCCTCGAGCGTGACTAGACCGCTCTGCCGTTCCTTACTGACGGCACCGCCCAGTTCGCGGCCGGGCTGGAAACCAATTCGCGCCGACTGGTCGCTGGTCTCCAGCACCACCGCCATCCGCCAGGGCGAGATATCCGACAGCGATTTGACGTCGGCAAGCTTGACGCCCCAATCACCGGAGATATCGAGCTTGCTGATCGCGCCGCGCCAGCCCTGCGCCTCATCGAAGTTCACGAGGCCGGCGGTCATGGTCTTGCGTGCCATCACCTGCAGCTTCGGATCGAGCGTGGTGCGTACCGACAGGCCGCCTTCATAGAGTTTCTTTTCGCCGTAGCGCTCGAACACGTCGCGGCGCACTTCCTCGGCAAAATATTCGCCGGCAAAGATATGCGCGGCATTGCTCCTGTTGGTCACCGTCAATGGATCCTTGCGGGCCTTGTCGGCGTCGGCCTGCTTGATCCAGCCATTTTCCAAAAGACGATCGACGACGTAATTGCGTCGCTCGATCGCGCGGTCGCGATTGCGCACCGGATGCAGCGCCGCCGGCGCTTTCGGCAAGGCCGCCAGGTAAGCCGCTTCCGCGATGGTAAGTTCGTTGACCGATTTGTCGAAATAGACCAGCGATGCCGCGGCGACGCCGTAGGCGCCAAGGCCGAGATAGATTTCGTTGAGATAGAGTTCGAGGATCTTGTCCTTGGAGTAGGTGCGCTCGATCCGCATCGCCAGCAAGGCTTCCTTGATCTTGCGGGTGAACGACACCTCGTTGGTCAAAAGAAAGTTCTTCGCGACCTGTTGGGTAATCGTGGATGCGCCCTGCGGCCGGCGGTTGGAGCCGTAATTCTGCGCGTAGATCACAGCGGCTCGCGCCATGCCGGAAAAATCGATGCCGCCGTGCTCGTAGAAATTCTTGTCCTCGGCAGCCAGAAAGGCGTTGATGACCATTTTCGGAACCGCCTGGATCGGCAGATACAAGCGGCGTTCCTTGGAATATTCGCCGAGCAGCGCGCCATCGGAGGCATGAACGCGCGTCATCACCGGCGGCTCATAATCCTGAAGCTGCGAATAGTCCGGCAGGTCCTTGGAAAAATGCCAGATCAGCCCCGCCGTGGCGGCGACGCCGACCAGAAACACCACGGTTCCGGCGGCGAACAGGAAACCCATAAACCGTACCAGCAAGCGCATCAGCGAATTTCCGTTTCAACCCTTGCGCCGCAACAGCCGGCGTTTTCCTCAGCTTGAACGTCTAAGGCGGAACGATTTGCCATTCCGCTTAAGCACCATAATACATTGGCCGGGAGGGGATTTTGATTGATTCCGAAGACCTCGCGGTGTTTTTTTATAGGGCCGCCGCTGTGGCCAAACTAGGGCTTCCCCAACGGAAGAGGCCCCTTTTCAGTTCGCCGGCCCAGCCGTCGCCAGGCGTTTGGCAAGAAAGCTGTCGATTGCCTGCGCCATCGATCCGACGGTCCGGGAACGCCAGTTCTCGGAAACCAGGTGTTCGCGGTCGCCCTTGTTGGAGACGTAGCCGAGCTCGATCAGCACCGACGGCACATCGGGAGCCTTCAGGACTCTGAAGCCCGCGGATTTCAGCGGGCGCTTGTGCATCCGCACGGTATTCTTCATCTCGCCCATCAAGAGGCGCGCGAACCGGTTCGAGAACGTGCGGGTTTCGCGCTGAGCAAGATCGATCAGAATGTCGGCGACGTCGGTCGGCTCCTCGGTCAGGTTAACCCCGCCAATGGCATCAGCCTTGTTTTCCGCTTCGGCGAGCCTTTCGGCCTCTGCGTCGGAGGCGCGGTCGGACAGCGTATAGATGGTGGCGCCCCGGGCGTCGCCCTCGCGCCGCGGCAGGGCGTCGGCATGGATCGAAACAAACAAGGCCGCAGATTGATTGCGAGCGATCCTGACACGGTCGGCGAGCGGGATGAAGGTATCGTCGGTGCGGGTCATGACGACACGATATTTGCCGCTTTTTTCAAGGCGGTCGCGTAGCGCCAGCCCGAATCCCAGCACCAGGTTCTTTTCGCTTTCGCCACCGGCCTGGGTGCCATTGTCGATGCCACCATGGCCGGGATCGATGACGACCACGGGACGTAAATCCGCTGACGCAGCCTGCTTGGCCGCTGCGGCCCCTTCCACGGCGGCAGTATCTGCGGCGTCCGCGATGGCAGGTCTCAGCTCGGGCCGGCTTGCCGCCGCGAGCGACTGAACGAAGCTGGTGCGATCGACTTGTTCGAGCTCCAGCACCAGCCGCGGGGGTTGGCCGTTGGCGGCGTCGAGCAGATAGGAGTTTGCGATTTTGGCCGGGCCGGTGAGATCGAACACGATCCGCGAACCGCCCGGCATGACCAGACCATAGCGAAACGCCTTGATCAACCCGCGCCCCGCAGTGCCTGTCCCTGCAGCAAGCTGAAAGCTGACCTGGGGCATATCCACGACCACCCGGTACGGGTCGGCAAGCGCGAAAGCGGAAAACTGGATGGTCTTGTCGAGGTCGAGAACAAAGCGGGTCTGCTTGCTGTCGCCGGCCAGGCGGGCGCCGGAGGCGACCGGAAAGTTCGGCGCGGCGGTCGGGGTGGGTGATTGATCTTCCGCCGCTCCGACGGGCGGTGCATGGGAACACAGCAATGCTGCGGCGCACACTAGCGCGTAACCTAGCAAAACCCGACGATTTGCGCGGCTCGCCAACGAATCCGTGCCTCCCGAGCAGCCCTCTTACCGCAATAGAACCACAGGGTTAACCGTGGCTTAAAGCTCTAACAGCGAATAAGGCGAAGTGTTGCCGCTCTGCGACGCTTCCCTTGCACGCAGGCCCCAATCCACGTATGTAAAAGGGGCTGACGGTTAAAACTCCCGGTTGTGTCGTGTTCAGCCTCCCGGTGCAGCGCCGGAACCTTCGAATTCAGGGGATTCCAGCGTCTTTCCGACCTCTCCACAGCCAGCGCAGCGCGCGGCTGACGCGGAGCGGCGGTTTCGAGCCCGAGCGGCGTCCGGTCCCAGGTTCCCATCTTGTTCCAGGGACGGTTCAGAGACGGCGTGACCGATTTATCCGGACCCCTTCGAGGGCCCGATTACTTTGGCCGGCGAGCGCTTTGGCGCCGCGCCGGGCCATCAGCGACAGACAAGGCGGCGACTTGCCGCCAACGTGTTCAGACGGGCCGACGCTTGATGCGCCAGACTGTATTGCCGACCATGATCCACGGAAGACTCGCGCCGACGCGGAGCGGAAGCTCTGCGCGTCGTTTTGCTCCGTCCGGATCCCGTTCGGACCGGCGCTCCGGGTTGCGTTTCGGCCTTCCCCTCACCCCCGAATCAGGTGGACCGTCGCGTCACCCGGCCGCGCGATACGCGCTCACGGTACTGCGCGCCCGCCGCCGTCATGAGTTCCAAAATGCCCAACAAAATGTTGATCGACGCCACCCACCCGGAAGAGACCCGGGTCGTTGTGGTCCGCGGCAATCGCGTCGAAGAATTTGATTTCGAGACCGCCCAGCGCAAGCAACTGCGCGGCAACATCTACCTCGCCAAGGTCACCCGCGTAGAGCCGTCGCTGCAGGCGGCCTTCATCGAGTACGGCGGCAACCGCCACGGCTTTCTGGCCTTCAGCGAAATTCATCCCGACTACTATCAAATCCCGGTCGCCGATCGCCAGGCCCTGATCGAAGCGGATGAACGCGCCCATCGCGAGGCCGAGGAGGAGAGCGAAAACCGCTCCAATCGCCGCCGTCCGCGGCACCGCAATTCGCGCCGCCGCGGCAATGGCGAGCGCATCCAGAGCGAGATCGTCGAGCACGTGAGCACCGAGCCGTCGGAGGCCGCTCAGCCGCATGAGGGCGAGGAACGCCAGGAACACGCGGAAGACCTGCACGGCAAAGGCGATCACGCCCACGACACCGAACATCATCACGCCGATGCGGAACATCATGAGCGCGACCATCATGAGCATGACGAGCACACGCACGATCGTGAACATGCCCACGATGAACACGATCACCCTGATCACGAGCACGGCGATGTCCAGGCGAGCGAGACGCTGGCGGCGGTGACCCTGCCGGATACGGCTGCCATCGAGGCGTCCGCCGCTGCGCCTGACAGCACTGCAGAAGCTCACGAAGCGCGCGCGCATGATGAACATCAAGAAGCGTACGGGCACGAAGACGCTATCCAGGCTGATGAAACACCACGCGGAGAAGACGACGGCGGTGAACAGACCGAACATGCCGATCGCGATGCCGCATTGGATCTCGGCGAACAGGCTGCAGATCTCGGCGAACAGGCTGCGCCATCGCCCGGCGACCAGATCCAGGATGATGAAGATGAGGCCGACGACGCCGAGGAAGAAGTGGTCGAATCGGTCGGCGGCGACGATGTCCTGGAAGAGGTGCCGGAGCGCGCCTTCCGGCCACGGCGTCAGTATAAAATTCAGGAGGTGATAAAACGCCGTCAGGTGATGCTGGTGCAGGTGGTCAAGGAAGAGCGCGGCAACAAGGGCGCCGCGCTGACGACCTACCTGTCGCTGGCCGGCCGCTATGCGGTGTTGATGCCCAACACCGCGCGCGGCGGCGGCATCAGCCGCAAGATCACCTCTGCGCAGGATCGCTCGCGGCTGAAGGAAGTGGTGCAGGATCTCGACGTGCCCGAGGGCATGGGCATCATTCTGCGCACCGCGGGCGCTTCCCGCACCAAGCCCGAAATCAAGCGCGACTTCGAATATCTGATCCGGATGTGGGAAACCGTGCGCGACATGACCCTGAAGTCGCAGGCGCCGACCCTGGTCTATGAAGAGGGCTCGCTGATCAAGCGATCGCTGCGCGACCTCTACACCAAGGAGATCGACGAAATCCTGGTCGCCGGCGAGGCCGGCCATCAGGAAGCCCGCGATTTCATGAAGATGCTGATGCCGTCGAATGTGCGCGCGGTCAAACAATATCGCGACGGCCAGCCGCTGTTCTCGCGGATGGGCGTCGAGAGTCAACTGGATGCGATGTTCTCGCCGACCGTGCAATTGCGATCCGGCGGCTACATCGTGATCAACCAGACCGAAGCGCTGGTTTCGATCGACGTCAATTCCGGCCGCTCGACCCGTGAGCATCACATCGAGGATACCGCGCTCAAGACCAATCTCGAAGCCGCCGAGGAAGTCGCAAGGCAGCTGCGCTTGCGCGATCTGGCGGGCCTGATCGTCATCGACTTCATCGACATGGACGAAAAGCGCAACAACCGCGCGGTCGAGCGCAAGCTCAGCGATTGTCTGCGGCAGGACCGCGCCCGAATCCAGGTCGGGCGCATCTCGCATTTCGGCCTGCTCGAAATGTCGCGGCAACGCATTCGCGCCAGCGTGCTGGAGAGTTCGACGGAACCCTGCCCGCAATGCGGCGGCAGCGGCCATGTGCGTTCGGTTTCTTCGGTGGCATTGCAGTTGCTGCGCGGGCTGGAGGAAACTTTGATGAAGGGCGCGACCCACAATCTCGTGGTGCGCACCCGGACCGACGTTGCGCTTTATGTCCTCAACCACAAGCGCGGCCACCTGCGCGATCTCGAAAGCAGTTTCAAGGTGACGCTCGCCGTGATCGCCGACCCCACCGTGAGCGGTCAGCAGTCGTTTGTGATCGAGCGCGGCGAGCAGGTGCATACGCTGGAGGCCGCCAAGGCGCTGCTGGTGGCGCAGGTTGCCGCTTTCACCTCGCAGTCAGAGGAAGCCTTCGACGAGGAAGAGCCATTCGACATCGAAGTCGAATCCGAGGTGGAGACCGAAGAGACCGAAGGCCTCGCCGAGGAGTCCCCGACCGGCGAAGACACCGGCAGCGAGGCCGAAGCGGATGGCCACAAGCGCAAGCGGCGCCGCCGGCGCCGCGGTCGTTCCGGCGAAGCGCGCGAAGGGGGAGCAGCGCGCGACAACAATGACGCCACGCGCGTCCCATTCGACGCGGTTGCGATACCCGGCGTCATTGCCGATGAGAACGAAACCGGCGAAGACGAATCCGACGAACAGCCCAGCCTGGCTCGCACCGATCAGGCGGCCGGCGCCGAGCGGCGGCCGCGGCGTCGCGGACGGCGTGGCGGACGCCGGCGGCGCGGCGGGCCGGAGGACGGTCTGGCCGGATCGATTGTCGACGAACTCAGGCCGGCGCCAGCCCCGGAAGCTGCCAGCGCAGTGGCTGACTTCGACGGCAATTCGGCCGAGCCACCTGCGCCGGAGATTCAACCCCAACCCATCGCACCAACGCCGGAGCCGCAGCATCCGGATCGGGGACAGCAGGAGGCGGCTCGTTCGTCAGGCGAGGCGGAGACCGCTCAAGAGGCCGAAAGAGCCGCACGGCGGCGTTCGACCGTGCGCGAGAAGGTGAGCTTCCTGGTCGATGCCCCGCGTGATGCGGCGCCACCCGTCAGTCCCAGCCAGCCTGAGCCAGCAGCGGCCCCCGCCCCGGCCGCCGAGCCCGCTTCCGAGACAACAACCGAGACCCAGCCCCGCCGCGCAGGATGGTGGTCGCGGCGCTTCGGCAGCGGCGAATAGCAGGAAGAATCTTGAAACAGAAAAAACCGCCCGGCAAAACCGGGCGGTTTTTCAATTGCTCCTGCTTCGATGGCGGGCGGTGAGACACAAACCGCCGTCCACCGGGCGTCAGATTGCCGCCCCGGTCTTCGCGTCGAAAACGTGAAGCCTGGAAGGGCGCATGGCAACGCGCAGCTTGTCGCGCACCTTCACCCGCACGGTCGGCTCGACGCTCGCCACCATGACGCCCTCGCCGACCTTCATATCGAGCAGGATTTCCGAGCCGAGTTGCTCGACCACCTCGATCACGGCATCGAAGCACGGGTGGTCGTGATCGGCGGCGCCCGCCACGGTGAGGTCCTCCGGGCGCACGCCGAGCGTGACCTGGTGGCCGATATGACCGCGCAGGCGCTGCGCGGTCTGGTCCGGCAACTTGATGCGCAAGCCGGAGTTCTCGGCCATCAGCGATCCGTTCGCCTCGGTCACTGTAACGGCGGCGAAATTCATGGCCGGCGAGCCGATGAAACCGGCGACGAACTTGTTGGCGGGCTGATTGTACAGTTCGAGCGGCTCCCCCACCTGCTGCACCACGCCGTCCTTCATGACGACGACCCGGTCACCCAGCGTCATGGCCTCGACTTGATCGTGGGTAACGTAAATGGCGGTGGTACCGAGACGCAGATGCAGCTTCTTGAGCTCAACGCGCATCTGCACCCGCAGCTTGGCATCGAGGTTCGACAGCGGCTCGTCGAACAGGAACACGCGGGGGTGGCGCACGATGGCACGGCCCAAAGCCACCCGCTGGCGCTGGCCGCCGGAGAGTTGGCGCGGCTTGCGCTTTAGCAATTCGCCGATGCCGAGGATGTCGGCCGCCTCCCGCACGCGCTTGTCAATCTCGGGCCTTCCGAATTTGCGCATCTTCAGGCCGAACGCCATGTTGTCGTACACGCTCATATGCGGGTAGAGCGCGTAGTTCTGGAACACCATGGCGATGTCGCGGTCCATGGGCGCCAGCTGATTGATCACGTTGCCGTCGATTGAGATATCGCCGGAGCTGATCGCTTCCAGCCCGGCGATCATCCTGAGCGTCGTGGTCTTGCCGCAACCCGACGGTCCGACGAACACCACGAACTCCTTGTCGCGGATCTGCAGATTGACGTCCCTGACGGCGTGCACGCTGTCGTAGAACTTGTTGATCCCCTTGAGGACGACCTGTCCCATTATGCTGTCAGCCCTTTACCGATCCGGTCAATCCTGCGACGTAGTGCTCGACGAAAAACGAATATGCGATGGCAACCGGGATCGATCCGAGCAGGGCGCCAGCCATCAGCGGTCCCCAGTAGAATACATCGCCGCGGATCAGCTCTGATGTGACGCCGACCGGCACGGTCTTCTGCTCAGGCGAGGACAGGAAGACAAGTGCGTAGATGAACTCGTTCCATGACAGCGTGAAAGCGAAGATGCCGGCCGATAGGATGCCCGGGATCGCCACCGGGATGACGATGTAGAGCATGGCCTGCCAGCGCGAAGCGCCGTCAATGCGCGCGCATTCCTCGAGCTCCTTGGGTACTGCCTTGAAGTAACCCATCATGAGCCAGGTACAGAACGGAATAAGAAAAGTCGGATAGGTCAGAATCAGCGACCAGGGCGTGTCACCCAGCCGATAGTTGCGGATGATCTCGGCCAGCGGGATGAACAGCAGCGTCTGGGGCACCAGATAGGTGATGAAGATACCGGTGCCCAGGCTACCGGCAAATGGAAAGTTCAGCCGCGACAGGGCATAGCCGGCGAACACGCCGCACACGAGCGAGATGGCGGTTGACACGAGCGCGATGAACGTCGTGTTCCACAGCCACGATGCGAACAGCGTCTCCTCGAACAGGTATTTGACGTGGTCCCAGGTCGGTTTCCAGGTCCAGAACGGATTGTAGTTGACCGAATTCCAGGGTCGGTAAAGCTCGCCATCCGGCCGCACCGAAGTGATCACCATCCAGTAGAACGGGAAGAGCAGGAACAGCAGGAACAGCCCCATCGGGACGTAGAAGAACAC
>VAZH01000640.1 GCA_005884465.1 Alphaproteobacteria bacterium
GGCACTGGATCGACCGCCCGGAATAGGTGACGGTGACACGACTGCCGAAAGATCGTGTCCGATGAGCGCAGGTCATCTCGCCATGCCCGCCTCGGTTGGCGTAACTGTAGTAGGAGGCCAATCCGATCTCCGCGCGAGCTTCGAAAGCGAGTGCGAAAAAGCAAAGAAGAATCAATAGGGAATGGTGCAAGGGACACTCGCTTGCTGCCTGCCCCGGCAAATAAGCTGCAGCGCTCCAATAAGTTCCGCGAGGCGGCATTGGTCGGCCATTGTCTTTTGTTTCGTCCTTTGCCGGAAAAATCGCCGCAGCGCATTTTTGCGCCGTGCCGGGCCGCTGTCGCGAACCCGGCCGCGTGCTCACCGCCTCACGGGCTCCCGGTGGCAAGCCACCTGCTGATGGGCCGTCAATGCTGATCGACATCGAGGATGGCCGGCCCACGGAGGGCGAGCACACGATCGGTGACCTGATGGAGCGCGTGAGCCGTCGTGGCGTCAGCACGCCGATCTTGAGCGCCGCCTTGTGCGATCTCCAGGCTCACGAAATCAATCGCGGCATTCGCGATAAATCATGCTGGGGGACAACGTTTTAGTTCCATCGTGGCCACGTTTTCGCCATGCTGTTGCCGAAACGTGACAGTTGAGAATCGGCGGTGTGGTAACTTCTGCAAAGTTCTAACCGCGTGCATCGGGCGATCTCGTGGCTCCGGCCATTGGGTTCGCGGGGGGATCACGGAATGAACCAGCGTTTCCGGCCGCTGACTTGTTTGTTCGCCTTGGCTTTGCTCACCGCGTTTTCGAGCGAGGCGATAGCGGTTGCCCGCCACAAGCAAACTCACCATGCCAAGAAGGCAGACGCGGGCCCTAAGCATGCGGGCCGCAAGCACCAGGCCGCGCACAAGAAAGGCAAGCACGCTGCGGCGGCGCGGCGCAAGTCGGCAAAGTCCACCGATGCGCCTGCTCCGGCGGCAACGGCCGCGCCGCTGTCCGGCGACCTCGCTGCGGTCAGGCAGGCGATCGATCTGGTGCGCAAGGGCAAAACCGGCGAAGCGACGGCCATTGGAAAAACCATTGGCGATCCGGCGGCCCAAAGACTCGTCGAATGGTTCGTCCTGCGCCACCCCGACGGCGAAGCGAATTTCAATCGCTTCGCGGCCTTCATTGCCGATAATCCGCACTGGCCGAGCATAAGCCTGTTCCGCCGGCGGGCGGAAGTGCGGCTGTGGCAGGAGCGGAGCGACGCCGCCACGTTTGCGCTCGCGCGGGTCCTGCTTGCCGAAGGCGATCGTGACGGCGCCGCGCGCCTGGTTCGCGAGGCCTGGCGGTCGGACGAATTATCAGAGCGCGCCGAGGCCGAGGCGTTCGAGGCATTCCGCGACCTTCTCACCGGCGAGGACCATCGGGCGCGCATGGACAAGCGCATCGGCGCCAAGGATTTTTCGGGAGCGTCGCGGGCCGCGCGCCGCCTCGGAGACGACGACGGCTCGATCGTGAAGGCCTGTGCCGCGGTTGCAGCGAACGCGACCAAGGCGCTCGACCTGCTCGATGCGGTTGCGACCGAGGCCCGGCAGGACCTGGGCTACACGCTATGCCGTATTAACTGGATGGTGCGTCGGGACCGCCTTGAGGACGCAACGCGGCTGATGCTGGCGGCAGCGCCGGAGACCATGGCGCTTCAGGATACGGACGAATGGTGGCGGCAGCGGCGTATTCTTGCCCGCAAGCTGCTCGATCAGGGCAATTTCCAGGCCGCCTATCAGGTGGTGCGCGACGCCGCGCCGCCGGCCAATGAATATTACCGGGCAGATTTCCATTTCATGCCCGGCTGGATCGCGCTGCGCTACCTCAACGATCCCGCGACGGCGCGTGCGCATTTTGCCCACATCGACGATGGCGCGTCCAATCCGATCGTCCTTGCGCGGGCGAACTACTGGCGAGGCCGCGCCGCCGAGGCGATTGGCGCCAACGACGAGATGCGCGCCAGCTATGAAGCTGCCGCGCGCCATCCCACCGCCTATTACGGACAGCTTGCGCGCGCCAAACTCGGCCTTGACAAGATTGAGCTGCGGCTCCCGCTGCAGCCGGATCCGGTTAACGTTCCCGCAGCTTTGGATGAACTCGTGCGCGCCGCCGACATGCTCTATACGCTCGGCGAGCGTGACGTCGTCCTGTATTTCGTGACGGATCTTGCCGAACAGAGCGTTGACGTCGCGGCGCTGGCCGCGCTCGGCGAGTTGACCGGCCGCCGCAACGATGCGCGCGCCATGCTCCAGATCGGGAAGGCGGCGCTCGGCCGAGGCCTGGCGCTGGACCCTTACGCCTTCCCGACGATCGGCATCCCGTCACACAGCCCGATCGGTCCCCAAATCGACCGCAGCATTATCTATTCGGTGGCACGTACCGAAAGTGCATTCGACCAGCGCGACAAGTCGGCGGCAAATGCGGTCGGCCTGATGCAGGTCACGCCGGAGGCCGGGCGTGACACCGCCAAAAGGTTCGGCGTCAGCTACGATTGGGAGCGGATGGTCTCGGATCCCGTCTACAACACGCAAATGGGCGCGGCCGAACTCAGCGCGCTGCTGCAGGATTATAAGGGCTCTCATATCATGACCTTCGCCGGCTATAATGCCGGCCGCGGCCGCGTGCGGGAATGGGTGAAGCAGCGCGGCGATCCGCGCGATCCCAACGTGGATGCGATCGATTGGGTGGAACGGATTCCGTTTTCCGAAACGCGCAACTATGTTCAACGCGTGATGGAGAACTTGCAGGTCTATCGCGTCCGTTTTGACGCCGACGCCCCCGTGGTCTCGAAGTTCGAGCAACCTCACGGGGCTGCGCAGGAAGTCAGCTCGGCGTTGCCGCGTTCGTCGACCCAACCTTCCGAGTGATAAAACCGCCGCGATTGACGCAACGTTCGTTCCTGTTACGGGCGCGCACGTCAAGAATTGGTTTGCGCGATTGCGACGTTTTTAACCGATATTAAGACAGCCACTATTCAACGCCCTATTTTTGCCGCCGCCGATCTGGAGAACCACCTGCGGGCCAATCAAGCCAGCGACCCCGACGTAGTCGCTTTGGCCGGACCCCCGCTTTATCGGGCTGCGGCGCGTTTTCATGCCGTGCGGCGCTCACGGATGGCTTTTGAGAAGGCAAG
>VAZH01000642.1 GCA_005884465.1 Alphaproteobacteria bacterium
TCCGGCGTGCCTGGCATCGTGCACGAAGCCAACGCGGTGCTCGGCCGCGCCAACCGTTTTCTGTCAAACCGCGTCAGCGCGATCGCAACTTCGCTGCCGGGCGTGCTCGATCGCGACCCCGCGCTATCAGCGAAAACCACCACCGTCGGCACGCCGATGCGTCCGGCGATCCTTGCTGCCGCCGCGGTGAAATTTGTGTCACCTACACCCACCGAGCAGTTGCGGTTGCTGGTGGTTGGCGGCAGCCAGGGCGCGCGCGTCATGGCCGATATCGTCCCTGGCGCGATCGAGCGACTGGAGCCGGCGCTGTGGAACAGATTGATCCTCACCCAGCAGGTACGCGAAGAAGACATCGCGCGCGTCCACGCAGTCTATGACCGCCTTAACATCACCGCCGAACTGGCGCCTTTCTTCAGCGACTTGCCGGCGCGGCTGGCATCGAGCCATCTCGTGGTCTCGCGATCCGGCGCCGGCACCGTGGCCGAGCTCGGCGCCATTGGGCGCCCGTCGATCCTGGTGCCGCTGCCCGGCTCCATCGACCAGGATCAGTTCGCCAATGCCGGCATCCTGGCGCAAGCGAATGGCGCGCTGCGGATTCCGCAAGCAGAGTTTACGCCCGACCGGCTGGCCGCGGAAATCTCCGCGCTGGCTGCGGAACCTGAGCGGCTGACCGCCATGGCCGCCGCGGCTCGCAGCGTCGGAAGGCTGGATGCCGCGCAACGGCTGGCCGATCTGGTGATGAAGGTGGCAGGAATTTGACGTCCGGTAATGACGGAAAAAACCCTTGTCATGCCCCGCGAAAGCGGGGCATCCAGTACTCCGCGCAGCTGATTTTGTTCCAGGGCTTCGCGGTTACTGGATCGTCCGCTTTCCCGGACGATGACGGCGCAAGGAATCGACCATGAGACTGCCGCGCGAGATCGGACCTATTCACTTCGTCGGGATCGGCGGCATCGGCATGAGCGGCATCGCCGAGGTATTGTGCAATCTCGGCTACACCGTGCAGGGTTCGGATGCTTCCGAAAGCGCCAATGTCAGCCGCCTGCGCGACAAGGGCATCCCCATCACCGTCGGTCACAAGGCGGAAAACGTCGCCGGCGCCGATGTGCTTGTGGTGTCGACGGCGATCAAGCGCGACAATCCCGAACTGATGGCGGCACGCGCGCAGCGCATTCCGGTGGTGCGCCGCGCCGAAATGCTGGCCGAGTTGATGCGGCTGAAGAGCTGCGTCGCGATCGCCGGCACCCATGGCAAGACCACCACGACCTCGATGGTTGCGGCGCTGCTCGATGCCGGCGATCTCGATCCCACCGTGATCAATGGCGGCATCATCAATGCCTATGGCACCAACGCCCGGTTAGGGGCCGGCGACTGGATGGTGGTGGAGGCCGACGAGAGCGACGGCACTTTCCTGAAGCTGCCGGCCGACGTCGCCATCGTCACCAATGTCGATCCTGAGCATCTCGATCATTTCAAGACCTTCGATGCCGTGCAGGACGCGTTCCGCAGTTTTGTCGAGAACGTGCCGTTCTACGGCTTCGCGGTGATGTGCATCGACCATCCCGTGGTGCAGACGATCGTCGGCAAGATCGAGGATCGCCGCATCATCACCTACGGCGAAAACCCGCAGGCCGACGCGCGGCTCATTGATCTCAGTCCGAACGGCGGAGGTTCCCGCTTCAAGGTCGCGTTTCGCGATCGCAAGACCGGCGCTGCGCATGAGATCGCCGACCTCGTGTTGCCGATGCCGGGACGCCACAACGCGCTCAACGCCACGGCCGCGATCGCCGTCGCGCACGAGCTTCGACTTTCCGACGACACCATCAGAAAGGCGCTGGCAAGTTTCGGCGGGGTGCGGCGGCGCTTCACCAAAACCGGCGAATGGAACGGCGTCACCATTATCGATGATTACGGCCATCATCCGGTTGAAATCGCGGCGGTGCTGAAAGCGGCGCGGGAATCCACCAATGGCAAGATCGTCGCCGTGGTGCAGCCGCATCGCTTCACCCGGCTGCAATCGCTGTTCGAGGAATTTTGTACCTGTTTCAACGACGCCGACGCCGTCGTGGTCGCCGAAGTCTATCCGGCGGGCGAGACGCCGATCGCCGGCATCGACCGCGATCATTTCGTGCTGGGCCTGCGCGCGCACGGCCACCGCGAAGTGATTCCGCTGCAGAAATCCGCCGATCTGGCAGGCCTGGTGCGCGACATCGCCGGCCGCGGCGATTTCGTCGTCTGCCTCGGCGCCGGCAACATCACGCAATGGGCCTACGCGCTGCCGGGCGAATTGAAGGCGCTGGCGTGAACGCGGCGATGCATTTAGATTCGTCATGGGGGCTTGTCCCGGCCATCCACGTCTTTACTTGGCGATTGTCTCGAAGAGGTCGTCCCAATCAGGATTCATAGCGACGATCTACCGAACCTTCCATGCGCGCGACCAATGCTTGATGTTGTGTTCGCGCTGGATGCCGTCACGGATGTCGTCGAACCTTTCGAAATAAACCAGTCGCTTCAATCCACACCGTTTGGTGAAGCCTTCGATGAATCCAGAGCGATGTTCGAAGACGCGGCGGACAAGATCGTTTGTCACCCCCGCATAGAGGATGCCATTCGGACGATTGGTCAGAATATAAACGTAACCGCCGGCCATGCTGAAATTCTGCAAGACGCGGATGGCCGGGACAAGCCCGGCTATGAGGAATTGAGAGAGCTTCATTGACCTTTCCCGACATCACGCCCGATCTCAAAACCGCGATGCCGGAGTTGCGCGGTCGGCTGTTGGCGAACCAGTCGCTCGCCGAGTTGACCTGGTTCCGGGTTGGCGGGCCGGCGCAGGTGTTGTTCACGCCATCCGATGAAGATGACCTTGCTTATTTCCTCGCGCATCTGCCGGGCGAGCTTCCGCTCTATGTTGTCGGCGTCGGCTCCAACCTCATCGTGCGCGATGGCGGCCTGCCCGGCGTGGTGATCAGGCTCAGTCCGCGCCCCTTCGGCGACACCAGCGCCGATGGCGATATCGTCAGCGCCGGCGCGGCGGCGCTTGACAAGCGCGTGGCCGAAACCGCCGCGGCGGCCAATGTCAGTGGGCTGGAATTTTTCTTCGGCATTCCCGGCACCATCGGCGGCGCGCTGCGCATGAATGCCGGCGCCAACGGTGCCGAGACCAAGGACGTCCTGATCGAGGCCACCGGCGTCGGCCGCGACGGCAAGGAGCATAAGCTCACGAATGCCGACATGAAATTCGCCTATCGCAACAGCGGTGTCGACGCTTCCATCATTTTTACCTCGGCGCGGTTTCGTGGACGGATCGCTGCGCCCGATGCCATTCGCGCACGGATGAACGAGGTGCAAAACCACCGCGAGACCGCGCAGCCGATCCGCGAAAAGACCGGCGGCTCGACCTTCAAGAATCCGCCGGGAAATAGCGCCTGGAAGCTGATCGATGCGGCCGGCTGCAGAGGCCTGCGCGTCGGCGGCGCGCAAGTGTCGGAAATGCACTGCAATTTCCTG
>VAZH01000643.1 GCA_005884465.1 Alphaproteobacteria bacterium
TGGACTATGCCGAAAAGCTGCTGCAGGCCAAGGATCTGACCGAAGTGATGCGGCTGCACAGCGAATATGTGCAGGGGCAGATGCGCGCGCTGGCCGAGCAGGCCAGCGAGATGGGCCAGATCGTCAGCCGGGCGGCGATGGATGCCGCGAAGCCGAAAAGCTGAGGCGTCTCAAACCTCTCCCCCAAAAGGACCGAAATGGTGGAGGGGTTTTGGCCCAAACCAGAAGGCGGCTCCGCGCGGTTTGCCCCGGACGGATGCTTGAGTTTCGCGCGCGGAACCGCACTCCGTCCGGGTCTGGCATGCGGCATCGCACCTTAAATTGCATTGCGTTGCACAAAATTGACATGATAGGGGTGTTGACTGTGCGTTGCCCCGAGAACGGGCATTCCCATGCTTTAAGTCTGCGTAAATCCAAGTTGCCCGCGTGATCCAAGTTGATATTCCCGGCATTTTGGGTGCCGGGCGTTCGCAGGGGTCACCTTAATTCACCCATTGCGAAGGATACCTGTCATGGCAAATCCCAACGATCCATTCTCCGCCTCGGTCATTCCGTTCGAGGTCCCCGAGCAGATGCGTGCGTTCGCCGAAAAGGGCGTTTCGCAGGCCCGCGACAACTACGCCAAGTTCAAGGATGTCGCCGAGACCCACAACGGCACCATCGAGGCGGTGTTCACCACCCTCAGCAAGGGCGCCAGCGAATACTCCGCCAAGCTGGTGGAAATCATGAAAGCCAACACCACCGCGAACCTCGATTTCGCGCAGGAGCTGTTGGGCGCCAAATCGCCCTCGGAGGCGGTCGAGCTGTGGACATCTCATGCGCGCAAGCAGTATGAGGCCCTCACCGCCCAGGCCAAGGAGCTCGCCGAATTGAGCCAGAAGGTTGCGACGGAAACCGTCGAGCCGATCAAGGCCAATGCGTCGAAGCTGTTCAAGCCGGCCGCCTGATCTGCAAGCGTTCTCGCATCCGAAAAGCCCGGGCGATGAGCCCGGGCTTTTTGCTTTTGACGGCACGCGGTTGAGGCTAGAATAATGGGTGTCGTCCCTGCGAACGCAAGCGACCCATAACCACCGGCTGCCGTGGTTAAAAAGAAATCCGCCACAGCCGCTGCCTTGCATTGCACCGACACGGAGGATGGGTCCCCGCGCCCCGTGCGCAATTGCGCACCAGGCGGAGACGACACCGATTATCGACGCTGAAGTTGACGTCCGCTCGGCCTTGCCAAAGGCGGGCGTTGCACCTAGTTTCCGCCTCGTTCGGAGCCCTTTTTTGGGCCGGCAAAGGATGCAGTTGTAGCTCAGTTGGTTAGAGCGCCTGTCTGTGGAACAGGAGGTCGGTGGTTCGAGCCCACCCAACTGTACCAACGCATCAACGCTTGTTTCCCGTGACAACCCGCGAGCGGTAGTTAACGCCCTCGTAACACGGCGAAGCGCTTTCGCTTGGCGGCTTAACTCTGTTGCAAGGCCGGTCTCGTAAGATCACGGCCTGATAAATCGCAAACGGCGGCGACATGAAAGCCACGGCCGATCAAAGATCGCCGAAGGCTGAAGTTGCGTCAGCACGGGGGATAA
>VAZH01000141.1 GCA_005884465.1 Alphaproteobacteria bacterium
TGGGCCACGGTGCCGAGAATTTCGTTCTTGAAGCCGTTGGCGCGCTGCAGTCGCAGCCATTGCGACGAAAGCCTGCGGTTGGCCTGCATCAATGCACGGGTGCGCTGGGCGACGCGATCCTCGAGCTGGGTATTGGCCTCGTGCAGCTGTTGATAAAGAATGACGTTGTCGAACGCGATCGAAAGCCGGCTGCCGAAAATCTCGACCAGCGATCGATCGGTTTCGGATAGCTGCCGCTCGGCCTGCAGCAGCACGACGACTTCCCGTCCACTGCCGGTGCGAATGTAGAGAACGGAGCGCTGATCGAAAAACTCATGCTTGCGCCGCTTGAACGCGGCTTCCACCATTGCGCGCAGCTCCGGGTCTAGCAACTTGGACCCGGCGGCGCCGATGTAGCGGCTATAGCAGCCGGAACCGGCCAGCACCGAAAAGTCGTCGCCGACCGCGCCGCCGTCGCGCAGCACCAGAATGCCGGCGCAATCGACGTTGAGAAGCGACGCGATTTGCGTCAGCACGCCCTCGGCGAGACGCTGCATCGATTTGAAGTCATACAGCGTCGAGGCGGCATCGATGATGATTTCCAGTCCGCGCCGGGTCTGAACCATGCGCTCGAGCTGCTGATAGCTGCGCAACGCCGCGGTCAGCGAGGTAAACAGCTTGTCCGCGGTCAGCTCGGTCTTCGCCTTGTAGTCGTTGATGTCGTATTGGACGATGACGCGCCGCTCGGGCGCCTGGCCGGGCTGCCCGGTGCGCAGGATGATGCGCACGGTCTCGTTCTTGATGTCGTTGCGGATGTATTCGACGAGGTCGAGGCCTGCGGCGTCGGTTTCCATGATGACGTCGAGCAGCACGGCGGCGATGTCGGGATGCGCGCGCATCAGCGCCCGGCCCTCGGCCGCCGAATAGGCCGACAGGATTTCCAGGGTCTGGCCATGGAGAACGTAGTCGCTCAACGCAAACCGCGTGCCTTCATGGACGGCCTGATCGTCGTCGATTACGGCGACCTTCCATTTGCGCGCGGTCGACGCTGCCGGAGCGGTTCCGGTGTCGTCGATCAGGTGGAGGACATCGTCCTGTTCGGCCATTGAGGGGTTCCGTCGCTTGCTGGGTCTGCGGTGGCGGAGCCGCCTTTGGCGGCCTTTGGCATAATAATGCGAAATGTGGTGCCTTGTCCCAGTCTTGAATCCAGCATCATGCGGCCGCCGAGCTGCTGGGTAACCAGGTTATAAACAATGTGCAGGCCGAGCCCGGTGCCGCCATCGTTGCGCCGCGTAGTAAAGAACGGGTCGAACGCCTGCCGCTGCACGTCCGGCGTCATTCCGGCCCCATTGTCGGCAAAAATGATCTCGACATCGTCATGGCCGCGGGGCCTCGCCGAAATCGAGATCGCCCCGGAACGCCCGTCGGCAAATGCATGATTTACAGCGTTGAGGAACAGATTGGTCAGAATCTGGCCATAGGAGCCCGGATAGCCGTCGATCACAAGGCCTTCCGGCACGTCGACCGATAGCGCGATCGGCGCCCTCTTCAGAACCGGTCGCAGGCTGGCGATGATCTGGTCGGTCGCCTCGCTCAGGCTGAATTGCCGGCGTTCCGCATGCGAGCGGTCGACCGCGACTTGCTTGAACGACTGGATCAACTCGCCGGCGCGATGCAGGTTCGACACCAGTTGCTGGGCTGCGTCGCGCGAGGTGCGGACGAATTCCTCGAGTTGGGATCGGCGTAACTGGCCGTCGGATTTCAACTCGGCGTCGAACATTTCGGCGCGGCGGGCGAAACTCGATGCCACCGTCAGGCTGATGCCGATCGGGTTGTTCACTTCATGGGCAACGCCGGCGACCAGACCGCCGAGCGCGGCCAGACGTTCGGCGTCGATCAGGTTTTGCTGGGCGGCGTTCAACTCAAACAGCGCGCCCTCGGCTTTCTCCTTCGAGGTGCGCAACTCATCTTCGGTCTTGCGCTTGGCGATGGCGTTTTCGCGGAACACCTCCACCGCGCGGGCCATCGCGCCGACCTCGTCCTTGGCGGTCGTTCCCTGCACCTGCCGATCGTAATTGCCGGTTGTGATCGCATGCATCGCCGCCATGATCTGCTGCAACGGCAAGCGGATGCTCAACGCGATCACGACGCCCGCGGTGATGATGATGCCGAGAAAAATCACGGCGATGGACAGCACCCGGCGGGATATATCGCCGAGCGTCCGATCGAATGTCTCCTGCGCTTTCTGTTCGCGTTGCCGCATCTTGACCGACAATTCGTCGATGGCGCCGATGGCTTCGGCCTGGCTGGCGTCGATGGTATTGCGCAACAGCTCGGTCCGGCTCGCGAGCTGCTCCGACAATTTCGCAAGGCCTTCGCGCAGTGCTACCGCGCGCGTGCGCAATCGCTGTAGCGCCATGCGCTGCAGGTCGTTATCGGCAAGGTCTGACATTACCGGGATCGTCTTCTCGATCGTCTCGGTATTGCGGCGGGCTTCCTCGGCGGACGCCGAGGCCAGCGAAAGATAATAGGCGTTGGCGGCGACCAGAATCGCGGTAAACGCCTCGCGGGATTTGCCAAGCGACGGCCAGATCAGGGCGTCGCGGTGCCCGGTCGCACCCTCGATGATCGAATATAGCCCGGCCATGTCCCTGGCGGGGGCCAGGACCTGGTCCTCATAGGTTTTCGAAATGGTTGCCTGGACGCCGCGCAGCTCGCCGAAGCCGTTTAGGAAACGCTCGGTGACGCGCTCGAGCTCTTTCACCGATCCGGACAGCATCGGGTCGGTCGACGCGCGCGTGGTGAGGGTGCCGAGCACCGCCTCGCGCAGCAGCAGGATCTCGGCGAACAGTTCGGGGCTCGGCTGATTGATGTAGCGATGGATCAGATTCTGCAGGCGGCCGGTCTCGCTCTCCAATAGCGCCAGGATCTTGTCCGATTCCCGCACCTGCCGCACATCGTCCCAGGCCGAGCCGAGCACCTGGGCGCCGTTCCATATCATCGCCGCAAGCACCACGACGACGGCCGAGTTCAGCGCGGCAATTGACAGGATGCGCCAGCGGATCGGTACCGCGCGGACCAGCCCGACGATACGGGAACGGCCACGCGCGGCGAGGCCCGCCGCCAGTTCCGCAGTTGCGCCCTGTTGGAATGTTCCCAAGGCCAATTCACTCCACCTTGCGAATTCGTTCGATCAGCTCGGCGGCCGCCGGATCGCGTTGCGCTTTTGCGTAGATTGCCGCCATCGCGGCTTCGAATGGTTTGCGGTCGAAGTCGGTCACGATCGTCACGCCGGCCGTTTTCGCCCGCTCGCGCGACTGGTCCTCGAGGTCCTTCCATTTCTCGCGCATGAACTGGCTGGATCGCATCGCCGCCTCGCGAAAAATCTTTCGGTCTTCGCTCGACAGGCTTGCCCAGGCCTTCTGCGACATCAGCAGCACTTCCGGGCTCATCGTGTGTTCGGTCAGCGTATAATAACCCGCATATTTGTAGTGATCGGTGGTGACGAAGGACGGCCAGTTATTCTCCGCGCCGTCGATCAGCCTGGTGGCAAGTCCGGTAAGCACCTGTCCATAGGGCAGCTCGATCGGCTCGGCGCCAAGCGCCTTGATCATGTCGGCCATCAATTCCGATTGCTGCACGCGAAGCCGCAAGCCCTTGACGTCGGCGATGGAGCGGATCGGCCTGACGCTGTTGTAGATCGATCGTGCCCCGGAATCGTAGAACGCCAGGCCGACAAATCCGTAAGCCTCGAAGCTGCCGAGTATTTCATTGCCGATCGGGCCGTCCAGCACCTTCTGCAAATGGTCGATGGAGCGAAACAAAAACGGCATCGCGAGCACATTCATCGCCGGCACGAAAGTTCCGACCAGCGCCACATTGGTGCGATTGAGATCGATAGCGCCGACGCGGGTCTGCTCAATGGTTTCCTTTTCTTCGCCGAGCTGGCGCGAATGAAAGACCCGGACCTGGTGGCGGCCTCCGCTGCGCTCCTCAATCAGGCGACCCATATATCGTAGCGCCTGTACGGTTGGATAGTCTTCGTTCTGGGTATCGGCGACGCGAAATTCACGTGTCACAGCGGTCGTCGGGACCGCCGCCAAACACAGCGCGACAACGATGGCAACTGTTGTTACGCCCCGCGAAAGGTCGGCGCGGCTGAACACGGGCAATTTCATCCCCTTCTGATGATGTCGATGGGCGGGAAAAAAGGTTCAACGCTTTTCTAGCAGAAGCCGGCGGGAGATAGCTATTCTGCCAGCGCCGGCGACATCGTCAATGGTGCGCTGCGAGGGCCTTTTGCGGGATTGAACCGCAGGCATGCGGGTCACCCCATCGAAAGGACTTGCTGAGGCAACCAGCATACCCATTGTCGTCCCCGCGCACGCGGGAACCCATAACCACCGGCCGTTATGGCTGTAAAAGAGAGCTGCCACAGTCGCCTGCCTCAAATCGCACCTTCACGGAGTATGGGTCCCCGCTTTCGCGGGGACGACGTTACAGATATCCTTAATCAGGCGCGTAACGTGAGAATCGCGTTTTAGCCACGGGAATAAGATTGGTTTTATCGTGAACCCAGCTCTGAGATTTTTGCCACTCGCTGCCGCCGCGGCAGTGGTCGCCTTCGCCTCCCCGGCCCAGGCGGCCACCGATATCAAGTGGTGGCACGCCATGTCGGGCGAACTCGGCCGCCAACTGGACAAGCTCGCCGCGGATTTCAACGCATCGCAATCCGAATACCGGATCGTGCCGAACTACAAGGGTAACTATACCGAGACGGTGACCGCGGCGATCTTTGCGTTTCGCTCGCGAAGCCAGCCGGCGATTGTTCAGGTCAACGAAATCGCGACCGCGACCATGATGGCCGCGAAGGGCGCGATCTATCCCGTGTTCGAATTGATGCGGGACGAACAGGAGCCATTTTCAGCGGCTGCGTATCTTCCGGCTGTTACCGGCTACTACGCCGATGTCGCCGGCAACTTGCTGTCGTTCCCGTTCAATGCTTCGACGCCGATCCTTTATTACAACAAGAATTTGTTCCGTAGCGCCGGCCTCGATCCCGAAACGGCGCCGAAGACCTGGCCGGAGGTGGGCGCGGCGGCGAAGAAATTGCGTGCGTCAGGGGCGGTTTGCGGGTTCACCACGTCGTGGCCTTCATGGATCAATGTCGAGAACTTTTCCGCATTCCACAATCTGGCGGTCTCGACCAAAGCCAATGGCTTCGACGGCCTCGACGCGGTGCTTGTTTTCAACAACCCGGAGATGGTGCGTCACATTGCGCAACTCGCGGAATGGCAAGCCGGCAAGGCGTTCGACTACAGCGGTCGCGGGACTTCTGCGGAGCCGCGATTTCAGAATGGCGAATGTGGAATCTTCATCGGCTCGTCGGCGACTCGCGCCGATATCAAGGCCAATTCGAAATTCGAGGTCGGCTACGGCATGTTGCCGTACTGGCCCGGCGTCGAAGGCGCGCCGCAAAACTCCATTATCGGCGGCGCGACATTGTGGGTGCTGCGGGACCGGCCGCGGGCCGAATACAAGGGCGTCGCAAAATTCTTTGGGTACCTTTCAAAGCCGGAGGTTCAAGCCGCGTGGCATCAAAACACCGGCTATCTGCCGATCACCCGCGCGGCCTTCGATTTAACCCGCGCGCAAGGTTTTTACGATCGCAATCCCGGCACCGCGATGTCGATCGAGCAGATCACGCTGAAACCGCCGACTGATAATTCGAAGGGTGTTCGGCTCGGATCGTTCGCTCTGATCCGCGTTGTGATCGACGACGAACTGGAGCAGGCTTTCGCCGGCAAGAAATCCGCGCAGCAGGCGCTTGATTCCGCCGTCGAGCGCGGCAACCGGCTGCTGCGCCAGTTCGAGCGGGCGAACCCGGACCGATAGCGGCCATTGCGCCTTGGCAGGCTTCGTCCGAGAGACGCCCAAGATGAAGGCGTTCGGAATATCTGCACTCACAATAGGCAGGAGCCTCTCTTTGTATGCAATCAGTCCTCGCGGATCTCCATCGGCAAACCCAATATTCGGCCGCCAAATCATGCGCTTAGGGTGCCATTAGGCTTGCGTTAAGATTTGGCACGAACCTTGCGACGTTGCTCCAAAAACCTGCCCTCTCGTGCGTTTGGAGCATCACATGAAGCGTCGCGATTTCCTGAAATCCGTCTCCGGATTAGCCGCCGGCGCCATGATGCCCGCGCCCGCGATCTGGTCCGCTGCCAAGGCCGATGCCCGCTCGGAGACGTTGCTGATCGTCTCGGAAGGCGGCCCCAACAATCTCGACATTCACGGCGTCGGCACCAACGTGCCCGGCTATGAAGTGTCGTGGAATTGCTACGACCGCCTGATCAGCCACGAGATGAAAAGCGGTCCCGGCGGCGTGCCGTATTACGACCGCGACAAGTTCAAGCCGGAACTCGCCGAAGACATGAATGTCGGCGACATGTCGGTAACTTTCAAATTAAAGAAGAACGCAAAATTCCACGACGGCGCGCCGGTGACGGCCAGGGACGTCAAATGGTCGCTGGACCGTGCCGTCAGCGTCGGTGGATTCCCGACCTTCCAGATGAGCGCAGGCTCGCTCGCAAAACCCGAGCAGTTCGTCATCATCGACGACAACACGGTGCGGGTGGACTTTGCCAAGAAGGACCGCCTGACGATTCCCGATCTCGCGGTGATCGTGCCCTGCGTGGTCAATTCGGAACTGGTGAAGAAGAACGCTTCCGAGAAGGACCCTTGGGGCCTCGAATATACAAAACAGCAGACCGCGGGCTCCGGCGCCTACAGAGTGACGAAATGGACCGCCGGCACCGAAGTCATCATGGAACGCAACGACGACTGGGTCGGCGGTCCGATGCCGAAGATCAAGCGCGTGATCTGGCGCATGGTGCCGCAGGCCGGCAATCGCCGGGCGCTGTTGGAGCGTGGCGACGCCGATATTTCGTATGAGCTGCCGTACAAGGATTTTCAGGAGCTCAAATCGGCCGGCAAGCTCGACATCGTGTCGCTGCCGTTCTCCAACGGCATCCAGTATATCGGGATGAATGTGACAAAACCGCCGTTCGACAATCCGAAGGTGCGCCAGGCGGTGGCTTATGCGATCCCCTATCAGAAAATCATGGATGCGGTGCTGTTTGGCCTCGCCAATCCGATGTTCGGCGCGCCGCCGACCAAAACCACCGAAGTCGCCTGGCCGCAGCCGACCAAGTATTTTACCGATATCGACAAGGCCAAGGCGCTGCTTGCCGAGGCCGGCTATCCGAACGGCTTCGAGACCACGCTTTCATTCGACCTCAACTTCGCGGGCGTCAATGAGCCGCTCTGCGTGCTGGTGCAGGAAAGCCTCGGCCAGATCGGCATCAAGACCACGATCAACAAGGTGCCCGGCGCCAACTGGCGCACCGAATTGAACAAGAAGGAAATGCCGCTCTACACCAACGTGTTTTCGGGCTGGCTGGATTACCCCGAATACTTCTTCTACTGGTGCTATCACGGCAACAATTCCGTCTTCAACACCATGAGCTACAAGTCGCCGGAGATGGACAAGTTGATCGACGGCGCGCGCAATGCGGCCTCAACCGGCGACAAGTCGACCTACGAGACCGACGTGAAGGGTTTTGTCGACCTGGCATTCGCTGACATTCCGCGCATTCCGCTCTATCAGCCCTATGTCAACGTCGCGATGCAGAAGAACGTCTCGGGCTATCAATACTGGTTCCACCGCCGCCTCGATTACCGCGCGCTGGTGAAGGCGTAAGCGGGCGAATGGCGAATGGGGAGTAGCGAATAGTGCAAGAGAGCAGCCGCCATCCTCTATTTGCCATTCGCTATTCGCCGTTCGCGCGGCTCCGCGCACAAATCGCGAGGGTGCCGCCATGCTGACCATGATCGGCAAGCGGCTGATGTTCGCGATCCCGAGCCTGATCGGGGTCGTAATCGTCACGTTCCTCCTGACGCGCGCGCTGCCCGGTGATCCCGCGGCGTATTTCGCCGGGCCCGCGGCGACCAAGGAGGCGGTCGAGCAAATCCGCAAGAAACTCGGCTTCGACAAGCCGCTGATCGAGCAGTTCTTCCGCTACACTGCCGATCTTGCGCATGGCGATTTCGGCAATTCGCTCACCACCGGCCAGCCGGTTGCAACTGAAATCCGCAATCGCCTGCCGGCCTCCGCCGAGCTGACGCTGCTCGGCCTCGTCATTTCGATCGCGATCGCGCTGCCGCTCGGCGTGCTCGCCGCCACCCGTCCCGGCTCGTGGATCGACCATCTCTGTCGCGTGACGACGACCGCGGGCGTCTCGCTGCCGGTGTTCTTCACCGGCCTGGTGCTGGTCTATCTTTTCTATTTTAGGTTGGGATGGTCGCCGGCCCCGCTCGGACGGCTGGATGTGTTTTATAGCGCGCCGCCGGCGGTGACCGGCTTCTATCTGATCGACGCCCTGATCGCGCGCGATTTCGAAACTTTTCGCTCCGCGTTCAGCCAGTTGATCCTGCCGGCGCTGACGCTCGCAATCTTCTCGCTGGCCCCGATCGCGCGCATGACGCGCGCCTCGATGCTGGCGGTGCTGTCGTCGGATTTCGTGCGCACCGCGCGGGCCAGCGGTCTGTCGCCGGGCACCGTGATCGTCACCTATGCCTTCCGCAATGCTGCTGCCGGTGATCACCACGCTCAGCATGGTGTTCTCGTTTTTGCTCGGCGCCAACGTGCTGGTCGAAAAAGTGTTCGCCTGGCCCGGCATCGGCTCCTACGCGGTGGAAGCCCTGATCTCCTCGGACTTCGCGCCGGTGCAGGGTTTTGTGCTGACCATGGCAGTCTTGTACGTGCTCTTGAACCTGATGATCGACATTCTCTATGGCGTGATCGACCCCAGGGTAAGGCTTGAAGGGTAAGGTAAGCATGAGCAGCGTTGCGCCCGCCGTTGAACCCGTCGCGCCTGCGCGAACCTCGGGCCTCACCGCGATCTTCGAGCACACCCGTTATGTGCTTGGCGAGAACCGGGTCACCGCGTTCGCGTTCGCGCTGTTGATCGTCATCGTTTTTGCGGCGCTGTTCGGTCCCTACATCGTGCCCCATGATCCCTTGGCCTCCGATACCGCGGCGGCGCTGAAGCCGCCGTCTTCCGCGCACTGGTTCGGCACCGACCAGTTGGGGCGCGATATCTTCAGCCGCGTCATCGTGGCGACGCGGCTCGACACCTTCATCGCGGTGGCGTCGGTGGCGCTGGTGTTTCTCCTGGGCGGTCTCGCCGGTATCGCCGCGGGATATTTTGGCGGCTGGACTGACCGCATCGTCGGACGCATCGCCGACACCATCATGGCGTTTCCGCTGTTCGTGCTGGCGATGGGGATCGTGGCGGCGCTCGGCAACACCGTGCAGAACATCATCATCGCGACCGCGATCGTGAATTTCCCGCTCTACGCCCGCGTCGCCCGTGCCGAAGCCAATGTGCGGCGCGAAGCCGGCTTCGTGCAGGCGGCGCGCCTGTCGGGCAATGGCGAGTTTCGAATCCTCTTGGTGCACATCCTGCCGAACATCATGCCGATCATGATTGTGCAGATGTCGCTGACCATGGGTTACGCCATCCTCAACGCCGCCGGACTGTCGTTCATCGGGCTCGGGGTGCGGCCGCCGACCGCGGAATGGGGCATTATGGTCGCGGAGGGCGCGGGCTTCATGGTGTCGGGCGAATGGTGGATCGCGCTGTTTCCGGGTCTCGCGCTGATGGTTGCGGTGTTCTGCTTCAACCTGCTCGGCGACGGCCTGCGCGACATCGTCGATCCGCAGCGAAGGACGTGACGGCAATGAGCGGTGCAACTCCACATACCGTCGTCATTGCCGGGCTTGACCCGGCAACCCATCGCGCGAAGCGCATCCTTGAATTTTTGATGGATGCGCGGGTCAAGCCCGCGCATGACGATCTGAAAATGGGAAATACCCCATGACCGCGCCACCGCTGCTCGACATCAGCGATCTCACCGTGGAGTTCGCGACCCGCCGCGGCATCGTCAGGGCGGTGCAGCACGTCAACATCTCCGTGGCCAAGGGCGAGACGCTCGGCATCGTCGGCGAATCCGGCTCCGGCAAATCCGTCACCTCCTACGCGGTGATGCGGATTCTCGACCGCGCCGGCAAGATCGCCGAAGGCTCGGTGGTGTTCTCCGGCATCGATGTCAGGACCGCCAGCGAAGACCAGATGCGCGATTTGCGCGGCCGCGAAATCTCGATGATTTTTCAGAATCCGCGCGCGGCGCTCAATCCGATCCGTAAAGTGGGCGACCAGATCGAGGACGTGCTGCGCCAGCACGTGCAATCGGCGGCGAGCGATCGCGGCGAGAAGGCGATCGAGGCGCTGGAGCAGGTCAAGATCGCTCGTCCGCGCGAACGCTATCACGCCTATCCGTTCGAATTGTCGGGCGGCATGTGCCAGCGCGTGGTGATCGCGCTGGCGCTGGCGTGCAATCCGCAGCTCCTGATCGCGGATGAGCCGACCACCGGCCTCGACGTCACCACGCAAAAGGCTGTGATGGACCTGATCGTCGAACTGACCAAACGCCGGGGCATGTCGACGATCCTGATCACGCATGATCTTGGATTGGCGGCGGCCTATTGCGACCGCGTGGTGGTGATGGAGAAGGGCCGCGTGGTCGAAACCGCGCTGTCGGCCGATATTTTCGCCAGGCCCGAGCACCCCTATACCCGAAAGCTGATGCGCGCGACGCCGCGCCTCGGCGCCTCCTTGCGCGATCTCTTGCCGGAGGAGGAAGCGGCGCTTTCGCCATCTAACGGCGTCATGGCCGGGCTTGGCCCGGACATCCATCTTTCTTCGCAAGACTCTTCGTCACAAGCGATGAACCCCCGGGTCAAGCCCGGGGGCGACGGCTCAACAAGTGGCGACGCCTCCGCAAAACCCCTCCTGCTCGTCGACAAGCTCGTCAAGGAATATCCGCGCCAGGGCGCGACGGCGGTGCTGACCAAACTGTTTGGCCGCAAGCCGCCGGTCGAAACCGAACAATTCCGCGCGGTCGACGGCATCAGCTTCACCGTCGGACACGGCGAGAGCGTCGGTCTGGTCGGCGAGTCCGGCTGCGGCAAGTCCACCACCTCGATGATGGTGATGCGGCTGTTGGACCAGACCTCGGGCCGCATCATGTTTGACGGCGACGAGATCGGCGGCATCCTGCCCAATGCGTTTGCGCGCTTGCCGCAGCGCAAGAGCATCCAGATGGTGTTCCAGGATCCGACCGACAGCCTCAATCCGCGCTTTACCGCCGCGCGCGCGATCGTCGACCCGATCATGCAGCTCGGCAACGTCAGGGGACGCGACGCGTTGCGCGCCCGCTGCGAGGAATTGGCGGGCCTGGTCGGGCTGCCGATCAATCTGCTCGATCGCTTCCCGCATCAATTGTCGGGCGGACAAAAGGCCCGCGTCGGCATCGCGCGCGCCATCGCGCTGCATCCGAAGCTCGTGATTCTCGACGAGCCGACCGCGGCGCTCGATGTTTCCGTGCAGGCGGTGGTCTTGAATCTCTTGCACGATCTCAAGCAATCGATGGGCATGAGCTATCTGTTCGTATCGCACGATTTGAATGTGGTGCGTCTGTTGTGCGATCG
>VAZH01000641.1 GCA_005884465.1 Alphaproteobacteria bacterium
AACCGCAACATGGTGAAGAGCAACGTGCTGCGCGACAATGTCGCCGCGATCTCTTGCGGCATCTATAACGGAACGCCTGTGCTCGACCTCGATTACGCCGAGGACTCGGAGGCCGAGACCGACGCCAATTTTGTAATGACCGGCGACGGCCGCATCATCGAGGTGCAGGGCACGGCAGAAAAGACCCCATTCTCGCAGGACGAGTTCCTGACGCTGATTGCGCTGGCGCGCAAAGGCGTGGCGCGGCTGGTGGATTTGCAGAAAATGGCCGTGGCGTGATCTACAGTAGGTCGTCACGTCTTCCCTCGGTAATTGCTGAAGAAAGACGTGGATGGCCGGGGGCGCAGACAAGTCTACGTAGTCCGCGCAAGGCAGACTACTATGCCCGGCCATGACGAATTATAGATGTCCATGACACAACACCGCCGAATCACAGGCAAGCTCGTGATTGCGACCCACAACCCCGGCAAGCTCGCCGAGATGCGCGAACTGCTGGCGCCGCACGGCGTCGAGGCGGTTGCGGCGGGCGAGCTCGGCCTTGGCGAGCCTGACGAGAACGGCAAGACGTTTAGCAAGATCAAGGCACTCGCCGCCGCGAAATCGGCGCAGCTGCCGGCCTTCGCCGACGACTCCGGACTGGTGGTCGACGCGCTCGGTGGCGCTCCCGGAATCTTATCCGCGCGCTGGGCCGGACCCAATAAGGATTTCATGGTCGCGATGACGCGGATCGAACGTCTGCTCAGGGAGCGCGGCGCAACGACGCCTTCGCAACGAAGCGCGCATTTCGTTGCCGCATTGTGCGTCGCCTGGCCCGACAATCATCTCGAAGAAGTCGAGGCGCGCGTCGACGGAACGCTGGTCTGGCCGCCGTGCGGAACTGCCGGCTTTGGCTACGATCCGATGTTCATGCCCGATGGATACGCGCGCACCTTCGGCGAAATGACCAGTATCGAGAAGCACGGCCTGCCGCCGCTTGGGCTCGGGCTGTCGCACCGCGCCCGCGCCTTCGTCAAGCTGGCGGAGATTTGCCTTGATGAGCATTGATACCACGCCTTTCTTTCTTCACCTCTCCCGCTTCCGGGGCAGAGGCAGGCCCTCGGGCTTGACCCGAGGGTCGGCGCGCTCGGCAGCGCCCTTGCGCGTGAGAGCGCGACGGGAGGGGGCACTTTGAGCACGTTGCAAAAGAGTCCCCACCCTAGCCCTCCCCCGCAAGCGGGAGAGGGAAAAGAGGCCTTCGGCGTTTATGTGCACTGGCCGTTTTGCCTGTCGAAATGTCCGTACTGCGATTTCAACAGCCATGTCCGCCATGCCCCGATCGAAGAAGAGCGATTTTCGCGCGCCTTCGCTCGCGAGATCGAAACCACCGCCGCGCGCGCCCCTGGCCGCGAGGTATCGTCGATTTTTCTCGGCGGCGGCACACCGTCTCTGATGAAGCCGCAAACCGTCGGCGCTATCCTGGATGCGATCGGCAAACACTGGCGCGTGGCGCCCGATGTGGAAGTCACGCTGGAAGCCAATCCCACCAGCGTCGAAGCCACGCGGTTTAGCGGCTATCGCGCCGCCGGCGTCAATCGGGTATCGCTCGGCGTGCAGGCGCTCGACGACGCTTCGCTGAAGGCGCTGGGACGTCTGCATACCGCGCGCGAAGCGCTGGATGCGGTCGCCATCGCGCGCACCGCGTTCGATCGCTACTCGTTCGATCTGATTTACGCCCGCCCCGATCAGACACCCAAGATGTGGACGGACGAACTCAATCTCGCGATCGCGGAAGCGGCCGAGCATCTATCGCTCTATCAACTGACGATCGAGCCGGAGACGCCGTTCTTCGGCTTGCATGCCGCGGGCAAACTGAAGACGCCGGACGAGGCGACCGCGCGCGCGCTGTATGATGTCACGCAAAACGTCTGTGCCCGGCATGGGCTACCGGCTTACGAAATATCCAATCACGCCCGCCCAGGCGCGGAATGCAGACATAATCTGGTTTATTGGCGCGGCGAGGAATATGCCGGCGTCGGTCCCGGCGCCCATGGCCGCCTTGACATCGATGGCGTCAGGCATGCGGTGGCAACCGAAAAGCGCCCCGAGGCCTGGCTGATGCGCGTCGAGGCGTCGGGCCACGGTGTCATCACCGACGATCGCCTCAACAGCGAAGAGCGCGCCGACGAATTCCTGCTGATGGGCTTGAGGCTCGCCGAGGGCATCGATCCCGCGCGCTATGCGGCACTATCGGGCCGCAAGCTTGATCCCCGTCGGATCAAGATGCTGCGCGAGGAAGGCGCCATCATGGTCGATGCCGACGGACGGCTCCGGGTGACGCAGGCGGGATTTCCGGTGCTCGATGCGGTGGTGGCGGACCTGGCTGCTTAGAGTCG
>VAZH01000155.1 GCA_005884465.1 Alphaproteobacteria bacterium
GATGGAGAAAAAGATTGCCGACGGACTTCGTCTCAAGATCGGCGACGAACTCGTCGTCAATGTGCTCGGCCGCGATATCCCGGCCAGGATCGGCAATTTGCGCACCGTGGACTGGCAAAATCTCGGCATCAATCTCGTGCTGGTATTCTCCCCCAACGCGTTCAAGGGCGCGCCGCACACCCATGTCGCCACCCTGACCGAAATCCACCCGGCCGCAGCGGGCGACGCCCGGATCGTCAAGTCGGTGGCCGACGCATTCCCGATGGTGACGAGCGTGCGGGTTCGCGAGGCGCTGGAAACCGTTGGCACCGTCGTCACCAACCTGGCGCTGGCGATACGGGGCGCCAGCGCGGTCACGTTGATCTCGGCGATCCTGGTGCTGGGCGGCGCCCTCGCCGCCGGTCATCGCCATCGGGTTTACGACGCAGTCATTCTCAAAACCCTCGGCGCCACCCGCGCGCGGCTGCTCGGCGCCTATGCGCTGGAATATCTGATGATCGGCTTTGCCACCGCGATTTTCGGCGTGATTGCAGGCTCCGTCGCGGCCTGGCTGATCGTGACCCGGCTGATGACGCTGAGCT
>VAZH01000157.1 GCA_005884465.1 Alphaproteobacteria bacterium
CTGGTCAACCTCTTCCTGGCCAGTTCGATGCTGCAGTTCATCGTCTCGGTGATCGGCGTGCTGGTGTTTGCGGGCCTCACCGCCTGGGATACCCAGCGGCTGAAGAACGACTACATCTACGGCTATGCCTCGCAGGGTGGTGACGTGGCGGAGCGTGCGGCAATCACCGGCGCGCTGTCGCTTTACTTGAACTTCATCAACCTGTTCACGCTGCTCTTGCAGCTGCTCGGTCAGCGCGACTGATCGCGGCACCTGAGCTGACAAATTCAAGCCCCGGCCTCGCGGCCGGGGCTTTTCTTTTGCCGCAGGCAAAAATAATCTCCGCGCCATGCCCTCGCTTGAAATCCGGCGTGCTGCCGCGGCCGACCTCCCGCTCATTAGCGAGATTTACGAGCACGCGGTCCGTTACGGCACCGCGACCTTCGAGCTGATCCCGCCGGATCTTGACGAGATGACGCGGCGCTTTGATGTGCTGATGGATGGTGGCTTTCCCTATCTCGTCGCAGCCCTCGAGGGCCGCGTGGTCGGATATGCCTATGCAGGCGCGTACCGGCCACGGCCGGCCTATCGCTTCACGGTAGAGAATTCGGTCTATCTTCAGCCGGCGATCCATCGCCGCGGGATCGGCCTGCAATTGCTGCAAAGGCTGATCGCCGAGTCAGAGGCGCGCGGCTATCGCCAGATGATCGCGGTGATCGGCGATTCCGCCAACGCCGGCTCGATCGGCGTGCACAGAAGGTGCGGATTTCAGATGATCGGGACCCATCCGAATGTCGGCTTCAAGTTCGGCCGCTGGCTCGATACCGTGATGATGCAGCGCGCGCTTGGTGAGGGGGCGGATACGCTGCCTGCCACACCGTAGCCCGGGATTTTTTTGACGTCATTCCGGGGCGTACGCCAGCGCGAACCCGGAATCTCGCGCGGCAAGTTGCTCACTAACTTCGAGATTCCAGATCCAGCGCTGCGCGCTGGTCCGGAATGACGGGCTGGTGCCGCTAAACCAGCGCCAGCTTGCGGTCGATCACCAGCAGCACGCGATCGAGCTCCTGGCCGCGGCGCAGGATCAACCCGCTCGCCGAAATCACGCTGTAAATGCCCTGCTTGCGCGCGAGACGCGGATCTTTTTCGATGCGATAGATTGGCACT
Organism: Alphaproteobacteria bacterium; assembly: GCA_005884465.1. Lineage (GTDB taxonomy): Bacteria > Pseudomonadota > Alphaproteobacteria > Rhizobiales > Xanthobacteraceae > Bradyrhizobium. The sequence continues at coordinate 1,147 of VAZH01000157.1, forward strand.
TCCGAAGCGCGGCGGAATACCGAGAACACCGCGCGGTCCCGGAGGAAATCGATGGCGTAATCGCGCCACTCACCATCGGCGACCATGCGCCCGTACAGATTTAGGATGCGATCGAGCTCAAAACGATTGAACGTCACCCGGCTTGGCAATGGACCCGCAGCGGCGTTGCGCGCCGCTGCGCGACTCTCGCT
>VAZH01000158.1 GCA_005884465.1 Alphaproteobacteria bacterium
GCGGGCGCGATCGCTGCCGATCACATGCGCAGATCCGTTGACGACAACTTGCGGCGTGTAAACCTCGCGCTCGCCGCGCATATTGGAATAGGCCTTCTGGCGCGCGGTGAAGCGCGAATCCGCCAAGGTATCTTTCCAGCCCAGATAATCCCAGTAATCAATCGGCAAGCTGAGCGCGATGACCGATGGATCCTTGGCCAACTCACCGATGATCTGGTCCGCGGGCGGGCAGGACGAGCATCCTTGCGAGGTGAACAGTTCCACCACCGCGCGCGGCTCGGCATGAGCTGGGCGGATGATTGCAACAATCGCGCAGACGCCAAGCGCGCCTGACCATCGCGAAATGCAGTTATAGGCCATCATCCCTGTCATACTGGAAATCAAGAATCCTAAGCCCCCGTTAACACATTACGGCGCCTGATCGCGCCGGCCTTCAAACGCCAGAAGGCGGCCCTTCATAGGCCGCCTCCCCCCTGGTCGCTACTCACTTCACAGTGAGGCTACTTGCAAATCGCATCACGCCGCCAGCTTGCGCAGCACATAATGCAGGATGCCGCCGTTTCGATAATATTCGAGCTCATCCAGCGTATCGATGCGGCAGAGCAGCGAAACGCGGCGCAGCGAACCATCGCCGGACACGATCTCGGCGGTCAGCTTCTGGCGCGGTTTCAGATCGCCCTGCAGCCCGCGTATCGTCACCGTTTCATCGCCCTTCAGCCCGATCGACTGCCAGGACGCACCGTCCTCGAAGGTTAACGGCAGCACGCCCATGCCGACCAGATTGGAGCGATGGATGCGCTCGAAGCTTTGGCAAATCACGGCGCGGACGCCAAGCAGCCGCGTTCCCTTCGCGGCCCAGTCCCGCGACGAGCCGTTGCCGTATTCGGCGCCGGCAAAAACCACCAGCGGGACTCTCTCGGCCTGATACTTCATCGCGGCATCGTAGATCGACATCTGCTCGCCATCGGGCCAATGCCGGGTCAGGCCGCCCTCGGGGATATTGCCGTCGGCGCCCCGCAGCATGAAGTTCTTGATGCGGATGTTGGCGAAGGTGCCACGCATCATGACTTCATGATTGCCACGCCGCGTGCCGTATTGATTGAAGTCGGCCGGCCGCACCTGATGCTCCAACAAATACTTCCCGGCCGGCGAGGTCGGCTTGATCGCACCGGCCGGCGAGATGTGGTCGGTGGTGATCTTGTCGCCGAACATTGCCAGAATACGCGCGTCGACGACGTCGACGATCGGTTCCGGCTGTTTCTTCATGCCTTCGAAATAGGGCGGGTTCTGAACGTAGGTCGAGCTCATGTTCCAGCGATAGGTTTCGCTCTCCACCGTCTTGATCTTGCGCCAATTGCTGTCGCCCTTGAACACGTCGGCGTAGCGCTTCTTGAAGATCGAAGACGTGACGTATTTCTTCATGATCGCGTTGATCTCTTTCGCCGTCGGCCAAATGTCCTTCAAATAGACCGGCTTGCCGTCCTTGCCGTTGCCGATCGGTTCGACCGCGAGATTCTTGGTCGCCGTTCCCGCCAGTGCATAGGCCACCACCAGCGGCGGCGACGCCAGGTAATTGGCCTGCACGTCCGGACTGACGCGGCCTTCGAAATTGCGGTTACCGGAAAGCACCGCGGCGGCGATGATGCCGTTGTCGTTGATCGACTTCGAAATCTCCTCCGGCAGCGGACCTGAGTTGCCGATGCAGGTGGTGCAGCCGAAACCGATCAGGTTGAATCCGACCTTGTCGAGATCGAGTTGCAGTCCGGAATTGGAGAGATATTCCGCGACCACCTGGCTGCCGGGTGCCAGCGAGGTCTTGACCCAGGGTTTTGCATTAAGACCCTTGGCGGCAGCGTTGCGCGCCAAAACGCCCGCACCGATCAGCACGCTCGGATTGGAGGTGTTGGTGCACGAGGTGATCGCCGCTATCACCACATCGCCATGGCCGAGATCGAAATTCCGGTTCTCCACTGCATAGCGCTTCGACGCGTCGGTGCCTTTCTTGTATTCGCTGGTCAGCGCCTTGGCAAAACCTTCCGCGACCGAGGGCAATGCGACCCGGCCTTCGGGACGTTTGGGGCCGGCCATCGACGGCACCACGTCCCCGAGATCGAGCGTCAGGGTTTCCGTGAACACCGGATCGGGCGACTTGGCGGTGCGGAACAACCCTTGCGCCTTCGCATAGGCGGCCACCAAGGCGACCCGCGCCGGCGTCCGGCCCGAGGTCTTGAGGTAATCGATGGTCTCGGCATCGACCGGGAAGAAGCCGCAGGTGGCGCCGTATTCCGGCGACATGTTGCCGATGGTCGCCTTGTCCGCGACCGAGAGATAATCCAGCCCGGGGCCGAAAAATTCCACGAATTTGCCGACCACGCCCTGCTTGCGCAGCATCTGCGTCACCGTCAGCACCAGGTCGGTGGCGGTGACGCCTTCCTTCAACTGCCCCTTGAGCTTGAAGCCGACCACTTCCGGCAGCAGCATCGACAGCGGCTGGCCCAGCATCGCCGCTTCCGCCTCGATGCCGCCGACGCCCCAGCCGAGCACGGCAAGGCCGTTGACCATGGTGGTGTGCGAGTCGGTGCCGACCAGCGAATCCGGGTAGGCGACCTCGAAGGTGCCGGTCTTCTTTCCGACCGTCATCTTCTCTTTGCGGGTCCACACCGTCTGCGCAAGATATTCGAGATTGACCTGGTGGCAGATGCCGGTGCCGGGCGGCACCACTGAGAAATTCGAGAACGCCTTCTGGCCCCATTTCAGGAATTCGTAGCGCTCCTGGTTCTGCTTGTATTCCTCGACCACGTTCTTGGCGAACGCCTTGTTATCGCCGAAGAAGTTCACGATCACGCTGTGGTCAATGACGAGATCGACCGGCACCAGCGGATTGATCTTCTCCGCATCGCCGCCGAGCTTCTGCATGGCGTTGCGCATCGCCGCGAGGTCGACCACCGCCGGCACGCCGGTGAAATCCTGCATCAGCACGCGTGCGGGGCGGAACGCGATTTCATGTTCGAGCGCGCGCTTCTTCAGCCAGGTTGCAACCGCGAGGATGTCGTCCCTCTTGACGGTGCGCCCGTCTTCATTGCGCAGCAGGTTTTCCAGCAGCACCTTCATCGAATAAGGCAGCCTGGAAATTCCCTTCAGGCCGTTTTTCTCGGCGGCGGGCAGGCTGTAATAGACGTAGGTCTTGCCACCGACCTTGAGGGTCTTCTGGCTTTTGAAGCTGTCGAGCGAGGTCATGTAAGGCAATCCCAATTGTCCAGTTATACCCAGCAAGGGTATTAAAACACCGTCAGCGCTGGCGTGATGGCTTGCAGCTGCGGATTGTGTGCTGCATCAGGTTCCGGCTTATAGAATCTTTCCAATGGCGCCGCCACACCGACAATCGTGCCGCAGCCTTGCGCCACCCACAAATTCCGGTGTGATACCCCTAGGGTTTCAGAGGGCTGTGAAGGGGCAACATGCGGCTCTCGGGACGGGGCATCAGGTGCGTACGGGGCGGCCGGGAAGTGTTTTCCGGTCTCGATTTTGCGGTTTCCGCGGGCGAGGCGTTGGCCGTGACCGGCCCCAATGGATCGGGCAAAACCTCTTTGCTGAGGCTGATCGTTGGCCTGCTGACGGCCGCCGGCGGATCGATCGATCTCGAGGGCGGCGAGGCCGAGCTGACGTTGTCAGAGCAAGCCCATTACCTGGGCCACCGCGACGCGCTGAAACCCGCCTTGAGCGTGCTGGAGAATCTATCTTTCTGGCGGGGTTTTTTGGGCGGCGAGCCGTTCGATGCCGATAAAAGCCTCGCCGCGGTAGGGCTCGATCATGCCACGCATCTGCCGGCGGCCTATCTGTCGGCCGGACAGCGGCGGCGGCTCTCGATCGCCCGGCTGCTCGCGGTGCGGCGGCCGGTCTGGTTGCTGGACGAACCGGCCAACGCGCTCGACACCGCCGGCCAGACCCTGTTCGTCGCCCTGATGGGTGATCACCTCGCGCGCGGCGGCCTGATCATTGCGGCAACCCATGCGCCGCTTGGCGTGCAGGCGCAAGAATTGCGCCTCGGGGGCGTGCCGTGAGAGCGCGGGCCCGCTTACCGATCGCCGCAGCGCTTTCCGCTGCCTCCCCCCTTGCGGGGAAGGGTCAGGGAGGGGGGTGCCACACGGCCTGCTG
>VAZH01000156.1 GCA_005884465.1 Alphaproteobacteria bacterium
TCACCGTCGGACTGGGCCTTGCCGGCACGCTGCTGGCCCTGAACCAGAAGCCGGCCACGGTGTTGCGGAATCTGTGACAAATTGATGCAAGTTGCCGCCAGGTTAACGCGGATACGCCAATTCCGCGCTTCAGGCGCGGGCGCCGCCGTTTTGCCCGAGATGCGGAGCGACATTCAGCCGCGCATGGAAGCTTGCAGTGAATGTGTTAGTTTCCCACATACAGCCTAAGCCAGACGCCAGTTTGATGACGCGAAATTAATGTCAGCAGGTTGGCGGTATCTGGGGTAGATTTCTTAACCGGCGCCGCAAACCCCTTGCGCTCCGCCGGGCAACCAACGGGAATTCGACCATGTCGGACCTAGACCGTAACTACGCTTCTCCTTTCGGCCGGGCCGCCGGGCGCGTTGACGCCGCGACCGTCGACGCCGGTCTGCGCGCCTACATGCTGCGCATCTACAACTACATGAGCATCGGCCTGGCCATCACCGGCCTTGCCGCGCTCGGCGTCTATATGGCGGCGGT
>VAZH01000644.1 GCA_005884465.1 Alphaproteobacteria bacterium
AACCATCAGGCTCACCGGCGCCATGTAGCTGTGCGCGGCATTGTAGACGATGGCGCCTGGCTTCGGGGCCGCGAGATAGGCCGCAAAACTCAGATCGGGCGCCAGAAACAGGATGGCGTAAACCAACCACGATCCATCCCAGACCGCGTAAAGCAGCGTCATACCGGCAAACAGCGTCAGCCCCTCCAGCCGAAGCAGCGTTCGCACTCCGCCGGTCGCGGCGCCTGCGTTTTCCGTGCATGCGATATCGGCCATCGGCTTCGCCTCCATTGAGGCTGCGGATATATCGTGCGCCGCGCAGGGGTGCCAGATGCCGGGAGGGCGTTTCCCGCCGGCAGAATGCCGTGTTAGAACCGAGCCAAATTTGACGGGAAACACCACATGAAAGACGTCCTGGACACCCTCGAAGAGCTCCGCGCCGGGGCAAAACTCGGCGGCGGCGAGAAGCGCATCGAGGCGCAGCACGCCCGCGGCAAGCTGACCGCGCGGGAGCGCATCGAGCTTTTGCTCGACAAGGGCTCGTTCGAGGAATTCGACATGTTTGTCGAGCATCGCTCGGTGGAATTCGGCATGGAAAAGACAAAAGTGCCGGGCGACGGCGTCGTCACCGGCTGGGGCACGGTCAACGGCCGCAAGACCTTTGTCTTTGCCAAGGATTTTACGGTGTTCGGGGGCTCGCTGTCGGAGACCCACGCGCAAAAAATCGTAAAAATCCAGGACATGGCGATGAAGGCAAGGGCGCCCATCATCGGGCTCTATGACGCCGGCGGCGCGCGCATTCAGGAAGGCGTCGCCGCACTCGCGGGCTATTCCTATGTCTTCCGCCGCAATGTCATTGCCTCGGGCGTGATCCCGCAGATCAGCGTCATCATGGGACCATGCGCCGGCGGCGACGTCTATTCGCCCGCGATGACCGACTTCATCTTCATGGTGAAGAACACCAGCTACATGTTCGTCACCGGGCCCGACGTGGTCAAGACCGTCACCAACGAGGTCGTCACCGCCGAAGAACTCGGCGGCGCATCGGTGCACGCCACGCGCTCCTCGATCGCGGACGGTGCCTTCGAAAACGACGTCGAGGCGCTGTTGCAGATGCGGCGGCTGATCGATTTCCTGCCCTCGAACAACACCGACGGCGTGCCGGAATGGCCGAGCTTTGATGTCATCGGTCGGGTCGAGATGTCGCTGGACACGCTGATCCCCGACAATCCGAACAAGCCTTACGACATGAAGGAATTGATTCTCAAAGTCGTGGACGAGGGCGACTTCTTTGAAATCTCCGAGGCGTTTGCCAAAAACATCGTCACCGGGTTCGGCCGCATCGCCGGGCGTACCACAGGCTTGGTCGCCAACCAGCCGATGGTGCTGGCGGGCGTGCTCGATAGTGACGCCTCGCGCAAGGCCGCACGCTTTGTGCGGTTCTGCGACGCCTTCAACATTCCGATCGTCACCTTCGTCGACGTCCCCGGTTTCCTGCCGGGCACCGCGCAGGAATATGGCGGCCTGATAAAGCACGGCGCCAAACTGTTGTTCGCCTATTCGCAATGCACGGTGCCGCTGGTCACGATCATCACGCGAAAAGCCTATGGCGGCGCGTTCGACGTGATGGCCTCGAAGGAAATCGGCGCCGACATGAATTACGCCTGGCCGACCGCGCAGATCGCCGTGATGGGTGCCAAGGGCGCGGTCGAGATCATCTTCCGCTCCGACATCGGCGATACCGACAAGATCGCCGCGCGCACCAAGGAATACGAGGACCGCTTCCTGTCGCCGTTCGCCGCCGCCGAGCGCGGCTATATCGACGACGTCATCATGCCGCATTCAACGCGGCGCCGGATCGCCCGCGCGCTGGCGATGCTGCGGGACAAGAAGGTGGAAGTGCCCGCGAAGAAGCACGATAATTTGCCGTTGTGAGGGTAACTCATTCATCGTCATGCCCGGCCATGATGAAATGGCTGCCGGCATTCCGGGATGCGCATGTTGGCGCAGACCCGGAATCTCGAGCTGACAATCTCCGGATTCCGGGTTCAGCCCTGAGCCTGTCATCGGGCGGCGCAAAGCGCCGACCGGTTGGGGCTGCCCCGGAATGCGAGTGAAAATCCGCCGTAGCGCTTCCACCTGGAGAACGCCAATGCCAGCCACCTTTTTCGTCGTCCGCGCCACCGTTGCCGATGCCTCCAAGCGCGCGGCGTTTGACGAGTGGTATCGCCGCGAGCACCTGCCCGACGCAGTGAAGGCGTTTGGGGTGAACAAGGCCTGGCGGTTCTGGAGCGTGACCGATCCCGCACTGCATCAGGCGACGTACGAATTCGTACGAATTCGCCGATCAGGCCGCGCTCGATCGCGTTATCAGTGGCGATGCCTTGAAGCCGCTGGTTGCCGAATTCGACCGCTGCTGGCCGGAAGTCAAGCGCACGCGTGAGATTTTCGTGCTCGCTGAGGAACTCGGCGCGGGGTGAGGAAGTTTGTCACTCCGCGATGCCGTCCCGGCGGAGTAATTGCGCGCTGTAATTGGCTCTCCCGGTTCACCGACCGTTCATCTCGACGCGGCGAAACTCGCTCGGCATCACTCGCACGCACGGAGAGGAAGATGTCATGGAACGCCGCCACTTTCTGAAACTGGCCTTTGGATTTGCTGCAGGCGCCGCCGCATTCGCCGCCAGTGCACGGGCAGCACCGCTGATGCCGCATCCGCTCGCAGAGGACGGACGGCTGCCGCCGTCGAACGAGGATGCCCGTCCCGCTGTCACTACCGGTGACGAGGTAGAACATCTGAAGCCGGAAGAGGTGCGCTGGCGCCGTCGTCGTTGGGGCTGGCGCCGCCGTCGTCGCTGGGGCTGGCGCCGCCGTCATTGGGGCTGGCGTCGCCGCCATTGGGGCTGGCGCCGTCGCCATTGGGGCTGGCGCCGTCGTCACTGGCGCCGCCGCTACTGGCGCCGCCGTTACTATTGAAGTTGGCGAGAGGGCGGGAATTCCCGCCCTCGTTGCTTCATGGTGAAAGCAAGCAAGGCGTGGATGGCCGGGACAAGCCCGGGCCATGACGAGAGATTGCGGTGACCCGCGCGCCGCTGTCAGCTACTGCCGAACAGCGCCGCGAACCGCTTTTCGCCGTTGCGGGTGAAATTGACGACGCGGCTGCCGGGGGTCGGATCGCGCGCCGCCCATTTCAGTTCAGAAAACCTCGTCATCATCGCAGCACCGAGCGTGCCGGCGAGATGATGGCGCCGCTCGCTCCAGTCGAGACAGGCCTTGCAGACCGGACGGCGCGGATGGGCAAGCGCTTCAGCCGATATCTGCAGGGTTTTGGCCAGGAACCGCTCGCCCTCGGCGGTCAGCTCGATGTCCTGTTTCCGCTGCCGGACCAGCTGTTGATTTTTCATGCTGTCGAGCATCTGCACGCCGAGATCGCCGGCGAGATGATCGTAGCAGATCCGCGCGCGGCGCAGCGCCGGATCCTTTGGTCCGGTGCGCACGCGCATGTGGCCCGCGCGCGCCGCCAGCCCGGCGAGGCCCTCGAGCACGCCGGCGACATCGGGGCCGGTGAGGCGATAGTAGCGGTGGCGGCCTTGTTTCTCCGGTTCGATCAGGCCGCCGGCTTCCAGCTTCGCCAGATGCGAACTCGCGGTCTGCGGCGTGACGCCGGCCTGGTGCGCCAGCTCGCTCGCGGTCAGTGCGCGGCCGGTCATCAGCGCCGTCAGCATGTTGGCGCGGGCGGGATCGCCGACCAGTGCGGCGACCATGGCGATATCGGGGCCTGCTTTCATAGTTCGATGATAACCGAAGCATCGACGTCGATCAAGCGGTAGTCTCCGGTCTGATTCAAGTGCTTGGGGGTCGTCATTGCGAGCAGCGGAGCGACGAAGCAATCCGCTCTTCCTTTATGGCCGTGGATTGCTTCGCGGAGCCTGTCATCGGGCGCGCATTCGCGCGACCCGTTGGCTCGCAATGACGGGACCCTGGCGCGACATGACACTGGAGGCACCCTTGAC
>VAZH01000159.1 GCA_005884465.1 Alphaproteobacteria bacterium
CGTCCCATCAGCTCGGAGAAGAACGAGAACGACAGCCGTCCAATGAAGCCAGAGGCTGAGAGCAGGATCATCATCTTGGCGGCTTCCTGCGGCGTGACCTTCAGCAGCACCACGAACAGCGACGGCGCCCACAGCGTGAGGCCGTAGACGCCGGTCTGCGCGCCGGCATTGCCGAGCCAGGAGACGATCAGGCTGCGCGGATATTTGAAAAGGTCGAGCCAGTTACTCTTGATGATCGGACCGGCATCAGCCGCTGTCGGCAACGGCAGCGCCGATGGTTGCATCTGCAGCGCCCAGGCCAGCGAGTTGCGCGCTTCCTCATAGCGGCCCTGGCGGCAGAGCCAGCGCGGCGACTCCGGCACCCACAAGCGGACCAGCAGGACGAGCAGTGCCGGCAGCACGCCGACCGCGAACAAGAGGCGCCATTGGCCACTGCCTACCAGTGCGCCCATCACCGCGCCGAGGCCGACGCCCAGCGGGATGACGCAGGTCACGATGCCGCCTACCCAGCCGCGCTTGGAGGAGGGCATGAACTCCTGCACCAAGGGCAGGTCGACGCAATAAAGCCCGCCCACGCCGAGGCCGACGAAGAAACGCATGACCGAAAGAAAGATCCAGCCGTTGTCAGGCGTGAAATACAAAAGGCCGGTGGCGATGGAGAAGTTCAGCACGGTGCCGATAAAGACCTTGCGGCGGCCGATGCGGTCGGCAAGCCAACCCCAGACATAAGCGCCCATGATGGCGCCGATGCCGGAGCTCATCAGCACGACGGCGGACTGGCCGAAGGTCAGCTTCCATGGCCCGATCAGGAAGGCGAGCACGAAGCCGATCAGGAAGTAATCGAAGAATTCCAGCGCGTCGCCGATGATGGCCGCGGTGAGGATCTTGATCTGGTTGCCGGTCAGATTCGCGCGTCGATCGAGTATCTCGAACATGGCGTTTCCCCTTGGCGCATGTTCTTTTCTTGGCGGGCGTCGCGCCTACACCCGGCCGGCACCCGCAATGTTACGCTGCCGCCACGGCGAACGGAAGCCCAAGGAGCCGCAGGGCGCGTCTGCGCAATGGCGTGCGGCGCGGACGCCGGCCGATCGTTCGGGACGAGGTCCGGGCAGTTGCTATGGGTCGTGTGCGGCTGGTCCCGGCAGATTGCGGCTTGGTCCAGGTTCCGAGAGAGGCGACGGTGTCTGATTTGTTTAACGTTTGGCGCTAACCTTGCTCGGTGAGTCAAGGCCGGAAGTTCATGGAAGAAAAGCGAAAGCACCCACGGACCGAAATCGACGAACCTGCCTACGTGTCGTCGGGTGGTTCCGTTATGAGCTGCATGGTGCGAAACATCTCGCCAGAGGGCGCCGCCATCGATGTGGAGAACCCTGCGTTCGTCCCTCCGAGCTTTAAACTGGTGATGGCGAAGGACTCCACGGTCCACGAATGCAGAATTATCTGGATCCAGAAAAATCGGATCGGCGTAACCTTCACTGCGATGCCGCAGGGGCTGCCTCCGGGCAGTTGAAACGGCCGTCAGCGCTTTCAGCAGCGATCTGATCTGCTTGTCTGTTTAACCGGTCGATTAGAGCCAGCCGGCGTTCAGGTCGATGCCGAAAGTCATCAGGCTGACCGATGCGACCAACCCAAAGCAGCAAAACAGCACGACCGTCTTGGGAGAATGACCATGGGTCGCCCGCGGTTCGTGAACTGAGCGCATCGAAACCATTGAAAAGCAGTTATCGTAACCCCTAATTTTCGTCCCAAAAATGCGTCAGGCTTGGACGTTGTAGGCTCAAAATGTTGATGGGCCATTGCTGCGGATCGTTAATTAAACCGAAACAACGCGGGAAATCATCGAGTCCAGGGGCAACGGACGACGAGAGGCGAGCGGCTGGAGGTTTGTTAAGTTCGGGAGCCATCAATCGTTGGCGGCCGGTTTTCAGACCCGCTTGTAAGCCTAACGGCCCCTGGCGATCGGCCAGAATCAGGCCCTTGATGTACCGAGAACCCTGGCGATGGTGGTCGCTGTCATGGCGTCCCGGTCGGAGGCGCGCTGGGCCTCCAACCGTTCCTTGGCTCGCTCCTTGATCAACAGATCGATAAACGCCAGCCTCTTGGTCTCGTCGTCGGCTTCAGCCAGCAATTGCCGATAGCGATGGAAGTCAAAACCCGCGTCCTGCTTACTCATCTCATTCCCCCGCGCACGCTTTCGCGCGCAAAGTGTTCCTCAAGCCGCGAACGAGCGCAAGAGCCTCGCGCGAAAGGCGGCGGATCGCTCGGTTTTACTTTTCGCCTGCAGCTTCCAGGCAATGGTTGAGATAGGCGGTACGATCCCGGGGCAGCACCTTTGCCTCATTGGCCCTGCGGTTACATTCCACGACCCTGATTTGTTCGGCGCGCCGTTTTTCCGCAGCGTCGCGGAATTCGGGAGCGACACTATTTGGATCGACAAGCTTTTGAGCGAGGCTCGGTGCGGTGAATACGAATGCCGCAATAAAAATTAAGTGCAAAGCTAGACGCAAGGCAGAACTCCTTTGTCTGAAAACCGTCTTTCTAGACACCATTTGTTTGAAAACGCTTGGCGAAAGCTTGCAAAATACAGGTAAGAGTCAGAGGCGAAAAGCCCTTCACGAAGCGGCGGGACCTTCAACTATTCCTGGAAGTCAAATCGCATGTCCTGCGTGCACGCCGCATGGGCCCGCGCGCGCATTCCCCCTGCAAAGGATTCTTCAAGCCGCGAACAAGCGCCGGAATCACTTATACGGATAATTGGCGGAAGGGGTGGGATTCGAACCCACGGTACCCTTGCAGGCACGCCGGTTTTCAAGACCGGTGCCTTAAACCACTCGGCCACCCTTCCAAACCGTTGATTTTTATTGCCTAACGCTGTTTCTTCCAGGTGTCAAAGCAGGCGCTTCGCAGGCTGCCATCACCTCATTTGCAGCAGGAATCGTGGCGATCAGGACGGCGATGATCGCAGGCACGTGCTTTCGTCATTTGAAGAACGTCAGGACATCCTCGACGATGAAGTAGCCGGTCACGTACATCACCGTACCGACAATCATCAGCACAAAGGTGAGCCCCACCCATAAAGGAGCGGATTCTCGAGGTTGCATCGTTGGTTTCCCCCCAGCCCGATGACCATCCAAGCGCGAACGGGCGGCGAGGGCAAGGACGATTACGCCGCTCGCGAACCGGCGGGCCTATCGGAGAAACTATCGATTGCCCGTGGAATGTCGCTGACTTCGTCGTGCAAAGCGCCCTCAGCCTCGAGGGCTGGGCGCCTGCATCCTTGATCGCTCAGCGCCGATTAGCTGAACGCGAACGCGAGCAAACTCGAGCACAGCAGCACAAAGCCGGCGGCCGTTAGCGCGAGGAATCCGTCAGACACAAGGTCATGGTCACGCATGATACACCTGCCACTCTCGATACTGGTCCGAATTCATTAAAAATTTCGAAATCGGCTTTTTGAAAGAAAGCTGGCGGTCGCGCCGAGATCAGACCCTCGAGCGAAAACCGTCAAATGCGTGCGCAAGAAAAATGCCGGCGCTAATCAGGCCCAGAAACGCTGTAACTGTCTCAATCATCGCAAAGATCCATTGCACCCCGGCTCGGAGAGAACGACATGCCGCCTTGCACAGTCAAAGGGATTCCCCGGCCAAATCGAAAATCGGGCCTGACTGATGCTTTCGTACAACAGATTTGCGCAACCATTGATTCACCACCCCACGGCTCTCCCCATTTCCGCCGTGTTCCGGTTGCGATATCATCATACCTTGATGCGGAGGTGGGCCGCGTCTGGGCCTATCGCTGGCGAATGCCTTCAGGTAGGCACGCGGCCGGCGGAATGGTAATTGGGGCGGATGGGGATTCGAAGGTCAGATCTGGTTAACCTGATGGCGCGTGGTGCCATCGCTGCAGGGACATGCCTCATTGTCGCCAACTGCGCCTCATCGGGCAAATTCGCCAGCCGGGTCGATCCGAAATACGGCGTTTCCTCCAGTCCCCGCGTCGTTGCTTTCGGCGAACCCGTCCCGAAGGGCGGCGGCACCTACCGCGTCGGCAAGCCCTATACGGTGGCGGGCCGGGTTTATGTGCCGGAAGAAGACACCGAGTACCGCGAGGACGGTTTGGCCTCGTGGTACGGCAACGATTTCCATGGCCGGCTGACCGCCAATGGCGAAGTGTTCGACATGGCTTCGCTGACCGCCGCCCATCCGACGCTTCCGATGCCGTGTTATGCGCGCGTGACCAATCTCTCTAACGGCAAATCGCTGATCGTCCGCGTCAATGACCGGGGACCATATCATGGCAACCGGCTCATCGATGTCTCGAACAAAGCCGCCGAACTGCTTGAATTCAAAGGCAATGGCATCGCGCGCGTGCGGGTCGAGTATGTCGGCCGGGCGCCGCTGGAAGGGTCCGACGACCGTCAGCTGGTAGCAACCTTGCGTACCGGCGTGCCAGCGCCGTCGCCCTCCATGGTCCGCGTCGCGTCGGCCCGTCCGTTCGTTCCGGAAATTCCGTCGTCCGCCCGTCCGATCCGGGGGGAAGTTCCGATGCCTGAGGGACGGCCCTATAGCCTCGGCAATACGTCCGCGGACCTGGCCTCGATATCGGCGACATCGGAAATGTCCGCCTCCAGGCGCACGCGTTCCGGCGGCCGCGTGATCGAGAATCCACGCGCGGTCTCCTATGAGACCGATGACCGTTACGTGCCGAGCGTCAGGCCGGTTTCCGCCTATGCGCCGATCGATCCGCGCGGCCCCAGCGAATTGCTGGCCGGACGCGGGCTCTACTGAGCCACGCTTATTCCGACAGCGCGTTCTCCTTGAGAAAAGCGATCAGAGCTGCGTTGACCTCAGCGGCGCGTTCCTGCTGAATCCAGTGGCTGGCCCCATCGACAATGAGTTTTTGTTTCAGGTTCGGCAGAACCCGCTCCATGTCGGCGACGTGTTTGGCACCGATCAGGCCGGTGATGACGGAATCCTTCGATCCCGCAATGAACAGTGACGGCTGGTGGATTTGCGCGCCTTGCCATGGCGCGGTCAGTTCCCAGTTGCGGTCGATGTTGCGGTACCAGTTCAGCCCGCCGCGGAAGCCGGACTTTCGGTAGGCCTCGGTGAAATAAGCGAGGTCGGCTTCGTCGAGCCAATGCGGCAACGGGCGGTCGGCGCTGGGATTGCCGAAAAAGCCCTTGCCATCTTCGACAAACAGGGAGGCTGGTTCGGAAAATCCGCGACCAAGCAGGGTCCGCATCGCAAAGCCAACATCGCGCTCGAACTCGGCTTCGGCGACGCCTGGCGTCTGAAAGTACTGCCAGTAGAAATTGGTGATGCCGCTTTCGCGCAGCGTATCGAGCGGCCGGCCACGGCCTCGCCGAGGCGGGGGGACGCTGAGGCCGGCCACGGCGGAGAATATATCCGGACGGAACAGCGCGGCGTGCCAGGCGACCGGCGCGCCCCAGTCATGGCCGACAATGGCCGCCCTATTTTCGCCAAGCGCGGCGACCAGCGCGACCATGTCTCCAACCGTATCGAAGATGCTGTACGCACTTATATCGACAGGCGCGCTGGTTCGGCCGAAGCCCCGCATATCCGGCGCCACTACATGGAAACCCGCAGCTGCAAGCGCCGCGATTTGATGCCGCCACGAATAGGACAGTTCCGGCCAGCCATGGCAAAGCACCACCAGCGGACCTTCGCCCTGTTCGAGCAGAAAGATCTCGATCCCGTTGGCGGAAATGGTGCGTGAGGATGACATCGCTTTTCCGCCTTGTTTCGGAGATTTTGTCTAAGAGCGGCAATGCGACACGATAGGGGTGTTTGACTGGTGCCGCAATCGGATCGGCTCGCGAGACGTTCGCAAAACCCGTGTTGTTTGCGCAACTTCCAACTGTTAGAACGCCGACTTCAAGGCAGCGCCGATGGCACCCGAAATATCACCGTTCCGCAAACCTAAGTCCGCGACACCAGATTTCTGGCGCAGTCTGGTTGCGGCCGTCGTCGCCATCGCGGTCGGCTGGGGTGGCGTGGTCTACGCCGCCAATAACAGCGTGCAGGGCGCCAAGAAGGAGGAGGGGGGTTTTGACGGCGATGCGCCAACCGCGATCCTGATCGAAGCCTCCAGCGGCAGCGTGCTGTTCGAGAAGAACGCCGATGAGCTGAGGGCCCCATCCAGCATGATGAAGCTGATGACCGCCGAGGTGGTCTTCCATGCCATCAAGCAGGGCGAGGTCAAACTCACGGATGAATATCGGGTCAGCGAGAATGCCTGGCGCAAGGGCGGCGCCCCCTCGGGCGGATCGACCATGTTCGCCGCCATCCACAGCAAGATTCCCGTGGACGATCTCCTGCACGGCGCCATCATTCAGAGCGGCAACGATGCCTGCATGGTGCTGGCGGAGGGCATCGCCGGCAATGAACGCACCTTTGCCGAGATGATGACCAAGCGCGCGCGCGAGCTTGGGTTGACGCAATCGACCTTCGCCAATTCCAACGGTCTGCCCGATCCCGGCAACAAGATGACCGTGCGTGAACTGGCAAAACTCGCCCGCCACATCATCCAGACCTATCCCGATTTCTACAAATTATTTGGCGAGCGCGAATTCACCTGGAACAAGATCCGGCAGCAGAACCGCAATCCGCTGCTGACCACTCTGGAAGGCAGTGACGGACTCAAGACCGGATATACCAAGGAGGGCGGCTACGGCATGGTCGGTTCCGCGGTGCAGAATGGGCTGCGGCTGATCGTCGTCGTCAACGGTCTTGACGATCCCGACGATCGCGCCTCCGAAGCCAAGAAAATGCTCGAATGGGGATTTCGCAATTTCGAAGCGCGCACCCTGTTCGCGGCGCAGCAGCCGGTCGGCTACGCCAAGGTGTTTGGCGGCGACAGCCGCTCGGTGAAACTTGCCAGTCCCGAGCCGATCAAGGTGATGGTGCACAAAAACGGCACTGATAAATTGATCGCACGCGTGGTCTATAATGGGCCGGTACGTGCGCCGATCCAGTCCGGTCAGAAGGTCGGCGTCGTCAGGGTAATGCGCGGCGCCAACATCGCCGTGGATGCGCCGATTTATGCGGCTGAATCGGTCGGGCAGGGATCGACGATGCGGCGGGCGATCGATGGTGCGAGCGAGCTCGTCATCGGAATGTTTCGCGCCGGCGCCGAGAAACTCTGATGATGGCCGAGGCAGCGGTCAAAAGAACTCCGGGACGCGGACGATTCATCACCTTCGAGGGTGGCGAGGGATCCGGCAAATCCACGCACATCAAAATCCTCGCGGAGCGTCTGAATGCCGCAAAGCTGCGGACCATCGTCACGCGCGAGCCGGGCGGATCGCCGGGAGCTGAAATCATCAGGCATCTCGTGCTGTCCGGAATGGGCAAGCTGTTAGGCCCCGATGCGGAGACGCTGTTGTTTGCAGCGGCGCGCGACGACCATGTCCGCACCGTCATCAAGCCGGCGCTCAATCAGGGAATATGGGTGCTGTGCGACCGCTTTTCGGACTCGACGCGCGCCTATCAGGGCAGCCTCGGCAAGGTCGAGCCTGCGGTTCTGAATGCGATGGAGCGCGTGACCATCGGCGATCTCAAGCCCGATTTGACCATCATTCTCGACGTCCCTGTAGAAGTCGCCATGCAGCGCACGGCGAAGCGCCGCGGCACCGGCGCACCCGACCGGTTCGAGGCGGAAGACCTCAAGTTTCATCAGGACTTGCGTGACGCCTACCGGCAGATCGCCGCTGCTGAGCCGCAGCGATGCGTGTTGATCGATGCAAATGCCGACGCCAATACGGTTGCCGCGAGGATATGGGCCGTGTTGCGCGACCGTTTCTTCACAGCCGGCGCGGATAATATGGCTACTTCAGCATGAGCGCCCGTCAGCTCGAACCGCAATTTGCAGCCGTTCATCCGCGTGAGACCAGCATCTTGGCAGGGCACCGCGAAGCCGAAGCGGCATTGCTGAATGCCTACCGCAGCGGGCGCATTCCGCATGCCTGGTTGATCGGGGGGCCGCAGGGCATCGGCAAGGCGACGCTGGCCTATCGGATGGCGCGGTTCGTGCTCGCGCATCGCAATCCCACAGCCTCCGACGTACAGGCTGCCGAGACGCTTTGGGTCGATCCATCCGATCCGGTGGCGCGCCATGTCGCGGCGGGCGCCCATGGCGGCTTGCTCACGCTCGAACGGACGCTGAACGACAGGGGCGTGATGCGAACCGTGATTACCGTCGATGAGACCCGGGAGACGATTTCGTTTTTCGGCTCGACCGCGGCGATCGAGGGTTGGCGGGTCTGCGTCGTCGATACCGTCGATGAGCTCAATCCCAACGCGGCCAACGCGCTGCTCAAGATTCTCGAGGAGCCGCCGCAACAATCGCTGTTCCTTCTCGTCAGCCATGTTCCCGCGCGGGTATTGCCGACGATTCAGTCGCGCTGCCGGAAGTTGCCGTTGCGGCCACTCGCGACAGACGACGTCATCCGCGCCGCGGCCGAGGCCGCCAACCTCGCGGTCGACGACCCCACGCTCGCCGAAGCAGCCACAGCCGCGGAGGGGGGTGTCGCGCGCGCCCTGACATTGCTCGGCGGCGACGCCTTGAAACTTCACCAGCGGACCGCGGCGCTGCTGGCGACGCTGCCGCGGGTTGATCCGCGCGAGCTTCATGCCCTCGGCGACGCGCTTGGTCCCAGCGACCGGGTTGCACTGGCGGCCTTCATCGACAGCGTCGATCGCTGGGTGAGCGAACGCCTGCGCAGCGACGACGCCAATGCGAA
>VAZH01000645.1 GCA_005884465.1 Alphaproteobacteria bacterium
GGCCTCTCGTCACGCCGGCCTTCAGCACCAGGAAGCCGCAGGGTACCTCGCCCTTGATCGCATCCTTGACGCCGAGCACCGCGCATTCGGCGACATCGGGATGGGAAGCGAGGATCTCCTCCATGCCGCCGGTGGAGAGCCGGTGGCCGGCGACGTTGATAATGTCGTCGGTGCGGCCCATCACAAAGATATAGCCGTCCTCGTCCTTGTAGCCGGCGTCGGAGGTTTTGTAATAGCCGGGGAATTCGGTGAGATACGCCTCCCTGAAGCGCTGGTCCTGCTCCCACAGCGTCGGCAGACAGGCCGGCGGCATCGGCAGTTTTATGACGATCGAGCCCATGGTGCCCGCGGGCAAGGGCTTTGCGGCTTCATCGACCACATCGACCTGATAGCCCGGCATCGGCACCGTCGGCGAGCCGTGCTTCACCGGCAGCTGGCCGAGCCCCACCGGATTGCCGGCAATGCACCAGCCGGTTTCGGTCTGCCACCAGTGATCGATCACCGGAACCTTCAGTTGCGCTTCCGCCCACGCCACCGTGGGCGGATCGGCGCGCTCGCCGGCGAGAAACAGCGTGCGGAATTTTGAAAGATCGTATTGCCGGATGAACTTTCCGTCGGGGTCTTCCTTGCGGATGGCGCGGAATGCGGTCGGCGCGGTGAACAGCGCCACTGCCTTGTGTTCGGAGATCAGCCGCCAGAACGCGCCGGCGTCGGGCGTGCCGATCGGCTTGCCCTCATACATGACCGAGCTCGCGCCATGAAACAGCGGCCCGTAGACGATGTAGCTGTGCCCGACCACCCAGCCGATGTCGGAGCCGCACCACCAGACCTCGCCTGGCTTGACGCCGTAGAGATTGAACATCGACCATTTCAGCGCGACCAGATGACCGCCATTGTCGCGCACCACGCCTTTCGGTTTGCCCGTGGTGCCTGACGTGTAGAGGATGTAGAGCGGATCGGTCGCCTTGACCGGCACGCAATCGGCGGATTTTTTTGCCGAGATCGCCTGGCTGCGCAAGCTGGCCCAGTCGTGATCGCGCCCCGCGGTGAGCTCGCATGATTGCTGCGGCCGCTGCAGGATGACGCAGGCCTGCGGCTTGACGCTTGAAAGCT
>VAZH01000160.1:0-19650 GCA_005884465.1 Alphaproteobacteria bacterium
GAAATCCCGTACCGCCGTGTAAGGCCTGCCCCGGCCTCCTCGGCGGGAAGAAAAAATAACAACGGGATTTCCATCGCGATTGGCTCACCAGGGAGGAACGCCATATGTCACGGAAGAAGCTTTCTCGTCGACAATTCGTTGCTGCTACCGCTATGTCATCCGCGGCGCTGATAGCTGCGCCGTATATCCGAACCGCTCACGCGGCCGGCAAGCTCACCATGGGTTTCTGGGATCACTGGGTGCCCGACGCCAACAAGGCCAGTACCGCTCTGGTCAATGAGTGGGCCGAGAAGGAGAAGGTCGAAGTTTCGATCGACTACATCACAAGTCAGGGCAACAAGAACCTGCTGACGATCGCCTCAGAAGGCCAGGCGAAGTCCGGCCATGACATTCTTGCGATGCCGACATGGTGGCCTCATGCACAGGCTGATCTGCTCGAGCCTGTGAACGACATCATGGAGCCGCTGATCAAGCAGAACGGCGAGGTGAACGGCACAGTGCAATACCTCGGCAAGGCAGGAGACAAGTGGCTGGGCGTTCCCGCCTGTATCGGCAGCCAGATCAAAGGTCCCTGCTCCCGCATCGACCTGATGAAGAAGTTTGCCGGCATCGATGTGCAGGAAATGTACCCGGCCGGCGCGCCGCCCAAAGCGGAAAACTGGACGATGGACACCTTCCTGAAGGCGGCAGAGGCCTGTCACAAGGGTGGCTTTCCCTTCGGCATCGGGCTAGGTGAGACAACCGACTCCGTCGATACCGCCGGCGCAATTTTCCAGTCATTTGGCGCGCAACTGGTCGACGCCAAAGGCAACCTCACGGTCAAGACCGACGCGGTGCGGCAGTCTCTCGACTTCTACAAGAAGCTCATCCCGTTCTTGCCTCCGGATGTAGCGGCCTGGGACGACTCCAATAACAACAAGTGGCTAATTTCCGGCAAGGGCGCAATGATCATGAATCCGCCCAGCGCCTGGGCGGTCGCCAGGCGTGACGCGCCGCAAGTCGCCGAGCAATGCTGGACGCACGGCTTCCCCGCGGGACCGAAAGGCCGGTTTGCTCCGTTCCTTCCGTACTTCTGGAGCGTCTGGAATTTCTCCAAGAACAAGGAAGCTGCCAAGAGCCTGCTCGTTCATCTGTCGCAACCGGCTTCGGTCGAGAAACTGGTGGCGGCGAGCGGCGGTTACGATTTGCCGTCGTTCGAGAAGTTGACCACCCTGAAGACATGGGCTGAGGAAGGACCGCCGAAGGGTACGCTCTATCACTATCCAAATCCGTACAAGCATCAAACCCTGTCGATCGCCGCGTCGCCGGCGCCTCCGAAGATCGCCCAGCAGATCTATACGCAGGCCATCCTGACGAAAATGTGCCTGAGATACCATCAGGGCGAAGCGATGGAAAAGACACTGGCCTGGGCGGAAGGCGAGTGTGAAGGCTACATGCGGAGCTGACGGAGAATTTCGCCGCAATGGCGCGCAGACTGGTTGCGTGGCCGTTGCGGCGAGCATCCGCAATGACCCTGTTGGGTCGACGAGATCAGGAGCCCGGCGATGCCGGCTTCTTCATCCGGAAATCCCGAGCCTCTAAAATGAAACTCGCGAGGAAGATTCATCATGGTTGATGTTGTATTTCAGCGGAACGGCGTTGCCCGTATCGGAGGCGCACGCAAGCGCTCCAGTTTGCGGGTCGCAATGAAGCGGAAATCGACTGCGGCGTTTCTCATGACGCTGCCGCTGATCCTTCTGATCGCGATTCTCGTTATCTATCCGGCGTTCTATTCCCTGCATCTGGCAACACTGAACAAGTCGATGCAGCGTTTCGTCGGTCTCGGCAACTTTGAGTTTCTGTTCAAGCGCGAAACCTTTTGGCTTGTGGTGAAGCAGTCGTGCATTTTCGCCATCACCGCGGTCGTGTTCAAAGCGTTGATCGGCTTCATTGTCGCGCACTTCGTTCACAACATTCCTGCCAAGGGACAACGCAAGTGGCGAGGCATGCTGCTGGTGCCGTGGGTGATCCCGCCGGCGATGAGTACACTGGCGTGGTTGTGGCTGTTCGACCCGTCATACAGTGCCTTCAACTACACCCTTTCATTTTTCGGTATCGGGCCGATTTCGTGGACCGGGGACCCCGATTGGGCCCGCTTCTCGGTCATTCTGGTCAATATCTGGTACGGCGCCCCATTTTTCATGATCATGTATCTGGCGTCGCTGAAATGCGGCCATTGATGGCGCCAACTGGTGGCAGCGCATCTGGTACGTGACGCTCCCGATGATGCGCAATATCATTGCGATCACGACGCTGTTTTCGTTGATCGTCACCTTCGCGAACTTCGATATCGTGCGCATCCTCACTTCCGGCGG
Organism: Alphaproteobacteria bacterium; assembly: GCA_005884465.1. Classification (GTDB taxonomy): domain Bacteria; phylum Pseudomonadota; class Alphaproteobacteria; order Rhizobiales; family Xanthobacteraceae; genus Bradyrhizobium. The sequence continues at coordinate 2,355 of VAZH01000160.1, forward strand.
CCCGCTCGACCATACCCACATTTTCGCGACGTGGGCCTTCCGGATCGGTATCGAGGGCAGCGATATCCCGTTGGGGGCCAGCGTCTCGCTGTTTATGGTACCGATACTCGCGATCGCGGCGATCTTTATCCTGCGCGATGTCAACAAACGCGGGAATGAAGCCTGATGGCAAGCACTGTGGTGATCAGCAAGGGCGCGCCGACCCGCACGGTCAAATATGGCAGCATGAGCCGCGACCGGATTTGGGCGCTGCGCTGGTCGTACTTTTTTCTCGCGCTGTTCGCTATTTTCTCATTGGTGCCGCCACTCTACATGCTGATCACGTCGCTCAAGAGCAGCGCTGAGATCTCGGCGGCGACCAATCCGTGGTGGGTGTTTCATCCGACACTGGAGAACTATATTTCGTTGCTGACCTCGAACCAGTTTCTGAGGTTTTTTTGGAATTCCGCGTGGGTTTCCATCGTCGTAGTGACCATCACGATGTTGATCAGCGTACCGGCTGCGTTCGCTCTGGCGCGCATGCGATTCTGGGGCTCGGCGACGCTCGCGACCGGCGTGTTCCTGACCTACCTGATTCCTGACAGCCTTCTGTTCATTCCCCTGTTCAAGATGTTCGCCGTTGTCGGCGACTGGACCGGTATCCAGCTGATCAATCGTTGGTACGTGCTGCTGCTGATTTACCCGACGCTGACCGTCCCCTTCTGCACCTGGATCATGATCGGTTACTTCGCGTCGATCCCCAAGGAGCTCGACGAGGCCGCCATCATCGACGGCGCGTCATGGTTTCAGACGTTGACGCGGATCTTCATTCCGGTCGCCCTGCCCGGCCTGATCGCCGCAACCATCTTCGCCTTCACGGTCTCTTGGGCGCAATTTCTCTATCCGCTGGTTTTCACGACCTCAACGGATCAGCTGGTGCTGCCGGTCGGCATCATCACCTCCCTGATCAAGGGTGACGTGTTCAACTGGGGACAGATCATGACCGGCGCGCTACTGGGCGCCGCGCCACCGCTCATCATCTACGCGTTCCTGATGGATTACTACATCGCCGGCCTGACCGCCGGTGCTACAAAGGGTTGAAACTCATGGCTGATGTTACGTTGCGTAAGGTGATCAAGCGCTACGACGAAGTCGAGGCAGTGCGCGGCATCGATCTCGACATCGCCGACCATGAGTTTGTCGTGCTGGTGGGGCCGTCGGGCTGCGGAAAATCAACCACGCTGCGGATGATCGCGGGACTGGAGGATATCACCGACGGCGACATCATGATCGGGGGTGACGTCGTCAACGATGTGCCGCCGAAGGACCGCGACATCGCGATGGTGTTCCAGAATTACGCACTTTACCCGCACATGACGGTTGCGGAAAACATGTCGTTCGGGCTGCGTCTGAAACGCTTTCCGAAAGCCGAGATCAAGATGCGGGTCGATGAAGCCGCGCGCATGCTTGATATCGCCGAACTGATCGACCGCAAGCCGAAGCAGTTGTCGGGGGGCCAGCGCCAGCGCGTCGCGATGGGTCGGGCGATCGTTCGCCACCCTAAGGTTTTCCTGTTCGACGAACCGCTGTCCAACCTCGACGCCAAGCTTCGGGTCCAGATGCGGATCGAAATCAAGAAGGTGCACCAGAAGGTCCGCACCACGACCGTTTATGTGACCCACGATCAGGTCGAGGCGATGACGCTTGCCGACCGCGTCGTGGTCATGAACCATGGCCGCATCGAGCAAATCGGAACGCCCAACGATCTCTATCACAACCCGGCCACGCGCTTTGTCGCCGGATTCATCGGCTCGCCCGCGATGAATTTCGTGCCCTGCCGGCTGGAGGACGTCGCCGGCAAGCTGCACATCCGGTTGACCGACCGCATCGCCTTTCCGCTGCCGCCCAAGCGCGCAGCGAGATACCAAGGGGTCGCGCGGAACGAGAAAATGCTGCTGGGCTTGCGGCCGGAGCATATCGCTGAAGCGAAAGCGCATCCGCAACCGGGAGTCGAAGCCTTCGACACCGTATTGGACGTGACCGAACCGATGGGCATGGAGACCCTGATTTATTTCACCCTCGAAGGCGCGCAGATCTGTGGGCGGGTTAATCCCAACGCCGGCGCTCACGATGGCGCGCCGATGCGATTGGCGGTGGACCTCAACAATATGCACCTGCTAAACGAGGTCACCGGCGTCGTCCTTTGACGGCCGCACAACAAGGAAAGCCAAGGGGCTGGGCAGGGACCGGGAATGGCGACCAACAAGAAGAAAATTTTCATCACCGAATCGATGTCGCAGCAGGGACGGGCTTTATTGAGGGAGCGGGACGACATCGAACTCGTCGAATTTCCCAACATGATTTCCGCCGGCGATTTCGAGGCCATGTTGAAAGCGCAAGCGCCGGTTCACGGCGTCGCGCTCGGCGCCACCCGGTTCGGCGAACCGGAACTCGAGGCTTCAAAGGACATGAAGGTGGTGACCCGGATCGGCGTCGGCTTCGACTCCGTCGATGTCCCGGCTTTGAGCCGCCGCAAGATTCCGCTGATGGTCGCCGGTGCCGCCAATTCTCCTTCGGTGGCGGAACAGGCGATGTTCATGATGCTGACGCTGGCCAAGCGCGCCGTGGAAATGCATTCCATCGTCAAGGACGGCAATTGGGGCCACCGTCTGGGCAAACTGCCCTACGACTTGTACGGCAAGACGGTTCTTATCGTCGGCTTCGGCCGCATCGGCACGCGGACGGCAAAACGCTGCCTTGCCATGGAAATGAACGTTCTGGTCTATGATCCCTACCAGTCCGCCGCCGAGATCAAGGCGGCGGAGTGCGAGCAGGTCAGCGATCTAGATGCGGCCCTGCCCGGCGCCGATTTTGTCAGCATCCACTGCCCGAAAACGTCCGAGACGGTCGGGATGTTCAATGCGGCGCGTTTGAGGCGCATGAAGCCCACAGCCTATTTGATCAACACCGCACGCGGCGGAATTGTCGACGAGCCGGCGCTGTATGATGCGCTGATCTCGGGCAAACTCGCCGGTGCGGGCCTCGACGTTTTCGAGCAGGAGCCGCCGCCGGCCGGTCATTCGCTGTTTGAGCTTCCGAACGTCATCATGGCGCCGCACGTCGCCGGTGTTACGCGGGAAGCGGTGGATCGGATGAGCGAGCAGACCGCACGCAATATCCTGAGTGCGCTCGACGGCCAACCTATTCGCCAGAACGTCATCAATCAGGACGTGCTCGGTTAATCCCAAGCGATTGCTTCCAGCTTTCGGAGATGACACCCCGGCTTCGATACTGCAGCGTGGGTATCCATATGGCTTTTAAGGAATACGGCGACTATGACGGAATGGGCCTCGCCGAGCTCGTCCGCAAAAAGCAGGTTAGCGCCAGGGAATTATTGGACGGGGCCATCGCCCGCACCGCCAGGGTCGATCCGCAAATCAATGCGGTGGTCGTGAAGCATTACGATTATGCCAAACGGCAGATCGACAACGGACTTTCGGATGGTCCCTTCACCGGGGTGCCGTTTCTGCTGAAGGATCTGGATATCCTCGAGGGCACCCGGACGACCTCGGGCGCGAGCGTCTATAAGGACAATGTTGCCGATCATAGCAGTACCCTCGCCCGGCGATTCCTCGATGCCGGGGTCGCGATCTTCGGAAAAAGCTCCAGTCCGGAATTCGGGTTGATGCCGACCACGGAGTCTCGCCTGTTCGGTCCGACTCGGAATCCGTGGAATCTGGCGCATTCCTCCGGCGGATCCTCGGGCGGCGCAGGCGCGGCGGTCGCGGCGCGCATTCTTCCCCTCGCGCATGCCAGCGACGGCGGCGGTTCGATCCGCATTCCCGCTTCTGCGTCCGGCGTGTTCGGATTAAAACCGACCCGCGCGCGCAATCCCATGGGTCCCGATCGCGGCGAAGGCTGGGCCGGGCTTTCATGTGGCCACGTGCTGAGTATCAGCGTGCGCGATAGTGCGGCAATGCTGGACGCGGTCCACGGACCCGAGTTATCGAGCCCCTATTTCGCGCCGCCGCCGGAGCGGCCTTTCCTCGAGGAGGTCGGACGCGATCCGGGTAAGCTGCGCATCGCCTTTACCGACAAGTCGCCCTATGGTGACGCCATCGATCCGGAAATTGCGGCGGCAACGCGGGAAGTCGCGGCGTTGCTGGCCGGGCTTGGTCATGATGTCGAGGAGCGCGCGCCGGCGCTTGTCGCCGATCCGGCCGTGGTGATGGCGACAATCACGAGCGCCAGCACCGCATTGAACCTGCGGCTTGCCGAACAGCGTTTTGGCCGTGCCATGACAGACAGCGATTTCGAGAGATTGACGCTTGCAAGCGCCCACAACGGGCAAATGGCGACCGCCACAGATTATGCGGCAGCCCAACTCACTGCCTTCCAGATTTCCCGCGGTCTGAGGACGTTCTTCGAGACCTGCGACGTATTCCTGTGCCCGACGCTTTGCTTAGCGCCCCTGCGTATCGGGGAACTCAATACGGAGGATCTGTCGCATATCGCTCCGATCCTGCGGCGCTATATGCCTGCAACGTCGATGTTCAACATGTCCGGTCAACCCGCGATGTCGGTGCCGCTGGCCTGGAATTCAGCCGGATTGCCGCTCGGCATGATGTTTGCCGCGGGCTTCGGTGACGAGGCCACGCTGTTTCGGCTGGCAGCCCAGCTCGAGCAGGAGCGGCCCTGGAGGGACAAATTGCCGCCAGTTTGCGCGTAGGCCGACAAAACTCAGCCTTATTCGCGAGGGAGGAATGGAATTCGGCGCCAAGGGGCCAAGTTCCCTTTGCTGCCTGTTGCGTAATTTCCGGAGGCTGAAGCTTTGAGCCCAGGCGACCCGACCGATAATGCGCTGGCGGCCATTGCCAGCATGCTCGATCAACCCGAGTCCCATCGCGAGCCGGAAACGGGCGCGGTTGCGGAAAAGCCGATCGCTCGTGAGCCGATCGAGGCCGACGGCTACTCGAAGACCGGTCCTGGCCCCATGGCAGCGATCCGTTTCAAATGGTCGGTTCGCCGCGGGGACAATGGCGAATATTATGTCGATGAGACGATCGGCGAAAACTCGACACCCCTTGTCAGCGGACCGCTGTCCAAGGATGCCGCGATCGCCTTGGTTGACGAGCGCGAGAACGAGGCGCGACGGCGATTTGAGTTGCTCAAAAACGAAATGACCGGACGGGCCGCCGCTGCGAATTTGGTCGGGAAAGACGGCAGCGAGCTATAGCCGTTCCGTCCCTCGGAATTCGCGTCGCAAGCCCGTGCCGCCTCCGTCCGGATAACCCGTCGCTGTGGAACGACTGGTTCCAGTGGAAATTGACCGCTTAGCCGGGGGTAATTTAGACTGGCTGTCCAGTCACATTGAACCAAAACCGCTAATTCCACGACTTACATCACGAAAGTGATGTAGGTCACGCAGCTGGAGCCGCCGGGGCTTAAAGATCGGGGCCGAGATTGCACCTGCTCAGGAGGGTCAATGATGAAAAAGCTTTTCGCTGTCGCCGCATTGCTGCTGGCGAGCACCGCCGCGCAGGCTCAGTATTCCTTCGAATACGGCGGACGTACCATCCGCATCGATCCGGATCGTGGGACGGTTTCGATACCGGGCGTCTACGACAACAGCGGGCCGCGGACCAAACGCTCACATAGCAATCAGGATAGCGACCGCCCGCGCAAACAACAGGCGCCCGAGCAGACGAAGACCGATCCGCCGGCGCCCGCTGCAAGCCCTGCTCCGGCCGAAAAGGTCCCTGCGCCCGCCGACACTTCACCGGAGCCTTCAACCGCCACTTCGGGCGTCGCACCGGCGGATACCATCACGTCAGCACAGCCTCCTGCCGGCGGACGTGCGCTTCAGCAGGATTCCGGCCCCGCAGCCAAATCCGAACCGGCACCTGTCGTTGCGACCGCTCCGCCGTCGGCGCCGCAGCCCGCGACCCCGGGGATTCAGTCGGCAAATACACCGCTCGGCGTGTGGCTGACCGAAGAAAAAGAAGGCAAGGTCCGGATCGAGCAATGCGGCGCCAATCTCTGCGGATATTCCGTGGACAACAAATCCAACCAGAACGGCGAACAGATCTTGATCAATATGAAGCCCGGCAAGGATTCTAAATGGAGCGGGCGAATTCACGATCCGAAGAGTGGCAGCACGTATGATTCTACGATCGCGTTGAAAGACTCGAGTACCTTGCGCGTTCAGGGCTGTGCCTTTGGCGGCATGTTCTGCGGTGGTCAGACCTGGAGCCGGGTGAACTAGGCCGCGACCAGGCTTTCTATCCGTCGTGCGTCGCGAGCCGTGACGGCTGACATCATACCGCGCCGGTTGCAGCAGCGACCTCGGGCTTGCTGTCGATGCCAAAACTCGTCTCGTGGATCTTGCCGTCGACGATATGGATCCGCCGATCCGCTCGCGCTGCCAGTGCCGCATCGTGGGTTACGACGACCACCGTCTGGCCGTTGTCGGCGATATCGCGCAATATGCCGAATACCTGCTCCGTCGAGGCAGTGTCGAGATTCCCCGTGGGTTCGTCGGCTACGATGATTTCGGGGCGGTTGGCAAGCGCCCGCGCCAGCGCCACCCGTTGCCGCTGACCGCCGGAAAGCTGATTGGGCCGCTTGGCGGCCTGCTCGGCGAGACCGAGCGATGTTAGTAGCATCATCGCTCTCTCGTTCATTTCCTTGGCTGACATTCGGCCATAGGCGCGCATTGGCAGCAGCACGTTTTCAAGCGCGGTGAATTCGGGAAGCAGGAAGTGGAACTGAAACACGAAGCCGCACTTGGTCAGGCGAACATCGGCACGCTCCGTCTCCGATAGTTTGGATGTTGGCTGACCGCAGATGATGACCTCGCCTTCGGTAGGCGCATCGAGCAAGCCAAGCAAATAGAGGAGCGATGATTTTCCGGATCCCGAAGGTCCGGTGATGGCGAGAAATTCACCTTTCGCCACGCTCAAATCGATGCCATCGACCAGGGTATGAGAAATAACGCCCTGAACGCGGCGCACCAAGCCCACAACCTGGAGGGCGATCTCGGTCAAGACGCGCCCCGGATAATTTCAACCGGATGCACGCGCGTAGCCTTGCGCGCCGGGAAGAAGGCAGCCACGGCGCAGCAGAGAATTGAAATGGCTCCGGAGGCAATATAGTGCATCGGAGAGTAGTAGATCTGAAGTGGCACCGTCGCGCCGGTAAGCGGATTGAATATCGTGATCTGAGACCATCCGTAGCAAAGCAGATATCCGAGAATCCATCCGAACACGATTCCGACGGATCCCATAATCGCCGATTCAATGATGAATATTCGCCGCACGGCGTATTCCCGCATGCCCAGCGACTTCATGATCGCGATGTCGTGGCGTTTTTCGTGGGTGATGGTGGATATGATATTGTAAGTTGCAAATGATGAGGTCAGCAGCATGGCACCCATCACCGTCAGCACGATGAAATCGCGGGTAGCGAAGGTAGACAGCAGATCGGCGTTGGCTTCTTGCCACGACACCGACTTGTATCCGATCTGCGCCTCGACTTGGGTCGCCACCTTCTGGGCGACCACGGGATCGCTCAACCGCAGCCGCAACTGATTGATGATCCCGCTTTGCCCCATCAGGGTTTGGGCCAGGCTGATCAGGGAATAGATCTGTCCTTCGTCGACACGCTTCAATCCCGACCGGAAGATTCCGACCACCGTGGCTGACGTCTGAGCTCCCTGACCTGCTCCGAGTAGCACAGTATTTCCATTTTTCACGGCAAGCTTTTCTGCCAGCGCCTGGCCGATGATGATCCCGTTCGCCGCCTTCGACAGATCAGTCAGTTGTCCCTCGCGCATCTGCGAAGCGAGCTTGGAAACGCGAACTTCAAGGCGCGGATCAATCCCGGTCAAGGTCACGCCAACCCGTGCGCCGCCGTGCTCGACAAGCGCGGTCGTCTTTACCGACGGCGCCACATCGCCTGGCAACCACGACCTCAGCGACGCCATTACGGTGTCCGGATATTTGATACCCGGACGTCGAGTTACGTTTGGCACGTTGGACATTCCTACAGCAGCATATTCCTCTTCCGCCGGCTGGCTCGGCACCGAGCGCCGCTCATCTTCGACGGTGACGTGGGGCATCGTATCGACGAGTTGCCGAAGAAAATCTATCTGCGATCCCTGCATCAGGCCCGCCATCATGATGGTGAAGCCAACGCCCATCGCCACACCAAACATGCCGACGAGAGTTTGTCGAACGCGGGTGCTCACATGGGTCCACGCAATGCTCAGCAACAGGTTCGTTGTCATGCGTCTTACCGCGTCGCGCTGTATTTGCCGACGTTCCTGCGTGCATCGTTAACGACGGAATCTACGTGAGCCGATATTGCCGAGGATATGACGGCGTTATCGGCATCGACAGAGCTGGTCAGGACGGTGGGCGAGTTCCGATCGAGAGCAGCACCGGGACCGGGACTAGCACCGGGACCAGAACCCGGGGTGGAACTCGGAGTCGGACTGAGATCCGGTGTGGCATCCACGGCAGGCTCAGGTGCGGGCTTTGCCGGCACGTTCACATTTTCCACATGGACTCGGGTACCGTCAGCCAAATCCGCGCGCGCCGGTGACAACACTGCGGTGTCCTTCGGCACATTGCCGATGATCTCGACGTTACGGCTGCCGCGAATCCCGACCGTGACCGGAACACGCTCAACCTTTCCCCGTTACTTACGACCTGAACCGCATTGCCGCTCACGGCTTCGTTGGGCACTACAATCGCCGCGGTCTTTTCGCGATAGATGATGTTGACTTCGACCGTCATTCCTATCCGCAACGGCGTATCGCGCGGCAACAGCAGATAGACACGGAAGGTTTTTCGGGTGGGATCGCCTTTTGGCGTGATTTGCGAAACAGTGGCGCGCAAAGCCTGCGTGGAGAAGGCCTCGCTTCGCAAAAATGCCTTTTGCCCTACGGCGATCCTGGTGATTTCCTCTTCGTTTATTTCAGCCACCACCTGCATGGGCGCTGGCGGGCCTACCCAAAACAGCACATCGGTTGGTCCAACAATCTCCCCGACCTCTCCATCTCGACGCAGCACCATTCCATCCAGCGGCGCGCGAAGCACGAGTGCATCGAGCCGTACCTTTTGGGCGTTAATTCGCGATTTGGATTCCTCGAACTGAGTAGAGCGTTGCTCGTATTCGGTCTTCGTGGCTTCGCTTTTGTCGCGATCGCGCAGCGCGCGATTGAGGTCGCGCTCAAGTTGTTCATTGTTGATTTCGAGTTGGTGCAGAGCGCTGCGTTCTTCCGCGTCGTCCTGGCGGCCAAGAACTTGGCCAGCTTTGACTGCCTGCCCTTCGCAGCGGCAGAGTTCGACCAGCCGGCGCCTCTGAAGCGGGACGACCTTTGCCCAGCGCTCAGGCTCTACGGTTCCGGTCCCATAGATGGCCTCGGAAACCGGCGCCCGGATAGCCACTGCCGTCGTTACAGTTGGAGGGTGAAAGAAGTCCGGATATATCAAGTAGGCCCCGGCAACCGCCGCAATGGCAAGCACTGCAAGCACGGACCCCGACCAGACAATACCGCGCGAGGACATCGGCATCTCCTCATCCGCTCAAAAGCCGAACCGCTTGCGCAGTCCGGACGGGACTTGTTCCAGTATCGCGTCCATATCGTCTTTCTTTATGCTGCTGCTGCGCGGCCCTTGAGGACTAATGGAATCGGCGGAACTGGTGGCCGGTGCCGACGGCGCTTGTTTCGAGGCAGCCGGCGCCGGCGGCTGGCTGTCCTGTCTTACATTGTCGGTCGCGGGCTTGGCTTGAGTTCGCACCGCACGCCAGCTGCCGGCGTCAGCCTTGGCCTGATTGATTTGCTCTTGCGTCATCCGGGTTTCCAGAACGCCGATTAGCTGGCGCGCTCCATTGCGGAATTCTTCGACCCGGGTGCCAACTGAGACGATGTAGGCCCATTTGTAAGCGGCTAGGTTGTCATTCGAAGTTCCCCGCCCAATGGCATAGAGTCCGGCAAGAACCAGCATTGCATGCGAATGACCTTGGTCAGCGGCGCGCGAAAACCACCGGAACGCCTCTTGATCGGACCTCGGGCGCCCGACGCCCGACGAATAGAGCGCGCCCATGTAAAACTGAGCCTCGCTGTCTCCGGACTGCGCCGCCTGCGAATAGCGATCGGCCATTTCCCTGTCGGACACGGCATCGGCATAGGCAATGGAGTTCGCAAGGAGAGCGGCACCGCAAAAAATCGCCAGAAAGGCTCGCTTCATGAAATCCTCGAGGATTCGGGAAAAATCACCCGACCTGCGGTATTTCGCTGACGTTACGTAGGTTTTTCTTGATTGCATCGCAAAAACATCACGAGATGGTACACTTCGGCCGGTGCATGTTCAAGAACTCGGCCCTGCGCGGCACATCGCGTCGAATCGTGTTCCAGACTGCTTCACTTCAATACTAATGTCAGGCTTCAAACTCTGGTGTGATTCCCATCACATTCTCCGGCGAACCGGTGTGAGACCGTGCTGGCGTCCAACAAAGGAGGACGTCATGGGACAGATCCGCAAAACAACTCTCGTTACCCGCGTGCTATTACTTCTGGGAATGTCGATCGCCACACCCGCCGCGGCGGCGACGTTTGACGGTGCATGGAATGTTCAGATCGCCTCACCGAACAGTGCTTGCGGCGGAGCAACGGTCTCGATCGGCATCAACAACGGCCAGGTCGCATCGAACAATCCGTTGATGAGGGCATCGGGCCGTGTCGCGAATGCCGGCAACATCAGCGTGACGCTGACAAGCGGGATGAAGCGTGCGGTCGGCTCGGGTCGCCTCACCGCGACATCAGGATCTGGCACCTGGCGCGGCGCGATGTGCTCGGGCACCTGGACGGCGCAGCGAATGTGATTGGCGATGAGGCGAATAACAGCGCGATGCAGTCAATCTCCGAGCTTTGCGGAATATTCCGCGTCGGTCACCTGCTCCATCCAGTTCGAATAGACGCCATCGAGCGCTTCCTGCATCGCGATGTGAGTCATGGCATTGGTCGGTGACGCGCCATGCCAATGCTTTTCGCCCGGCGGAATCCATACGACATCGCCGGGCCGGATTTCGCGGATCGGTCCGCCCTTGGCCTGAACCCGGCCAATGCCTGAGATGACATAGAGCGTCTGACCCAGCGGATGAGAATGCCAGGCTGTACGGGCGCCGGGCTCGAAGGAGACGCGGGAGCAATTGAGCCGCGCCGGAGCCTCGGCCATGATGATCGGATCCTGCAACACCATGCCGGTGAAGTATTCGGCCGGCGCCCGGCGCGTGGGCCGGGAACCGGCGAGATGGATGTTCATGACGTTCCTCCCTGTTGATTATTTCTTCGAGGCCGCATAGCGCGCCTTGGTCTCGGCGTTCATTGGATAGAGACCAGGCAGCACCGCGCCAGCATTCACCTGCTCGACGATCCAGGCTTCCATTCGTTCCTGCTCCGCACCTTCGGCCAGCATGAGCTCGAGGAACGCTTGCGGGATCACCACGGCGCCGTCCTGGTCGGCGACGATGACGTCGTTCGGAAACACGGCAACGCCACCGCAACCGATCGGTTCGCCCCAACCGACGAAGGTCAGCCCGGCAACCGAAGGCGGAGCCGCAAAACCGTCGCACCAGACCGGCAAACCGGTTCCGAGCACGCCTTCGAGATCGCGCACCACGCCGTCGGTCACCAGCGCCGCCACGCCGCGCTGGACCATGCGTGCGCACAGAATATCCCCAAAAATGCCGGCGTCAGTGATGCCCATGGCATCGACCACGGCGATACAGCCTTGAGGCATGGCTTCGATCGCGGTGCGGGTCGAAATCGGCGAGGACCAGGATTCCGGCGTCGCCAGATCTTCCCGAGCCGGCACAAAACGCAGCGTGAAGGCAGGCCCGACCAGCCGCGGCTGTCCCGGCCGCAGCGGACGCGAGCCCCGCATCCAGACGTTTCGCAGGCCCTTCTTGAGCAGAACCGTGGTGATGGTGGCGGTCGATACGCGGGAAAGGGTTTTGATTGCTTCGGGGGTCAGGGACATCGAAACAGCAACTCCGGTTACGGATGGATCGGGCGGGCGCATCTTGCGGGGCGCGGGTATCGCGTCAAGTGCCGCTGCAGAGGGGACTGCATGGCAATCGCGCAATCACAACGTCTTATCACGGCTATGCGGATTAATTTATTGGACTTGCGGGCTCATTTGCGCGAAGCGAATTCCGCTTCGCCGGAAAACACGCTAGAGCTTGATATCCGGTGAGGACTAGTGAGGCCATGGCAGCGACAATCTCCCCTCCCCGGATTTTGCCGAGCGGCGACAGCGCCATCACGGTGGAATTCAGCCGCAACATCGATGATGCCGCAAACCAGCGGGTGCTGGGGCTCGATCGGACGCTTGCGAGCGAACCGGTCGCCGGCGTAACTGAAACCGTGCCAACCTACCGATCCCTGCTGGTGCATTATGATCCCGTGAAGATCGATTTTGATACGCTGAGCGAGAAGCTTTCCGCGCTTGCTCAACGCCCGGTTCCGCCGGAGACAAAAGCACGGCGCTGGCGGATTCCTGTTGTGTATGGGGGCGAGCATGGCATCGACCTTGAGGATGTCGCCAAAACACTCAAGACCACCCCGGACGATATCGTGGCGCGGCACGCCGCCGGCGACTATCGCGTCGCCATGATCGGCTTTACGCCGGGATGGTCCTATCTCAGCGGTCTGGAAAAATCGCTGCACATGCCGCGACGCAAAGACCCGCGGCTGCTGACGCCGGCCGGCACGATCTCGGTCGGTGGCGTGCAGACGGGTATCCAATGTCTCGCAGGTCCGAGCGGCTGGCATCTGTTGGGGCGGACCGCGGTCAGAACCTACCAGCTGCATCGCGACCCGATCTTCCTCCTGGAACCCGGCGACCACGTGACGTTTGCCGCTGTCGATGCCAAGACCTTCGCCGAGCAGGATCGCGCCGCGGAAGCTGGCGAGATCATCGCCGAGCCGATCGCCCCATGAGTAAACTGGTCATCTCCGCTATTGGCCCCGCGAGTTCCGTTCAGGACGGCGGACGCCATGGCGCCCAGCGTTACGGTCTGACGCCGAGCGGCGCGATGGATAGGCTCGCGCTTGCGGCTGCGAACTGTCTGGTTGGCAACGAATTGTTCGCGGCTGCAATCGAAATCGGTCCGTTCGGCGCCGCGTTCACGGCGCGCGAAGGCGCGGTTCGCGTGGCGCTAGCGGGAGCGCCGCGCAACGCCGATGTTGCGGGGCGCGCCGTAGCGCTAGATACATCCATGACGCTCGCCGACGGCGAGACCTTGACGCTGGGCTTCGCGCGCGGCGGTGCTTTCAGCTATCTGGCCATCGAAGGCGGCATTGCCGGCGAGCCGATGTTCGGCAGCCTGGCGGTGAATGCACGCGCGGGCCTCGGCAGTCCCTATCCGCGCCCGCTACAGGCGGGCGATGAATTGCAGACGGCGGCCGCGAGCGGCGCGGCCGAGCGCCGGATTGATCTTCCTCCCCCTGTGGAGGGACCGATCCGCGTCGTGATGGGCCCGCAGCACGACGAATTCGGGGAGGACGCCACAAATCTGGTTCTGGACAGCGAGTGGAAGATATCGGCGACCAGCGATCGCATGGGCTACCGGCTTGAAGGCCCCGTCATAAAACACCTGCACGGTCACAACATCGTCTCCGACGGCACCGTTGATGGCAGCATCCAGGTGCCCGGCAATGGCGCTCCCATCGTGCTGATGCCCGACCGCGGCACCAGTGGCGGCTATCCCAAGATTGCGACGGTGATTACAGCCGATCTCGGGCGGTTCGCGCAGATACCCGCCGGCCGTGGTTTCCGGTTCAAAGCCGTCAGCATGGCTGAGGCGCAAAGCGAGGCCCGCAAATTTGCGCAATTGCTGCGCAGCCTGCCCGATCGCGTCAGGCCAATCGAGACTTTCGATCTCAACATCGAGGCGCTGCAAGATGCTAATGTCGCCGGCGCCGCCGTCAGCGCGGTCGATGCCGGAACATGGCAAATTCCGTCGGCAGATGCGCTGGCGCAAGACTAAACCAGAGATCCACTCGCGCAAGGGGACATGGACATGACAACAATCGATCTCAATTGCGATCTCGGCGAAGGATTTGGTGCATGGGAGATGGGCAATGACGCCGCCATGATCGAGCTTGCCACCTCGGTCAACATCGCCTGCGGCTTCCATGCCGGCGATGCCGACATCATGCGCAGGACCGTGGAGCTTGCAAAGGCGCGCGGCGTCAGCATCGGCGCCCATCCCGGTTACCGCGACCTGCACGGCTTTGGCCGCCGGCCTTTTCCGGGCATGAAGGCATCCGAGATCGAAAACCTGGTCGCCTACCAGATCGGCGCGCTGCAGGGCATCGCGACCGCGGCCGGTCACAAGGTCACTCACGTCAAGGCGCATGGCGCGTTGTCGAACGTCGCCTGCGAGGACGACACCACCGCGAAGGCCATCGCTTCAGCGATCAAGGCGGTTGATCCCAACCTGATTTTCGTGGTGCTCGCCAATTCGCGCCTGGTGCAGGCGGGCGAAGCCGCCAACCTGCCGATGGTGCACGAGGTGTTCGCCGACCGCGCCTATGAGGACGACGGCTCGCTGGTGTCGCGCCGCAAACCCGGCGCGGTATTGCACGATGCAGGCGCGATCGCGCAACGCGTGGTGCGAATGGTGCAGGATGGCGCTGTCGTGTCGGTCACGGGCAAAGTGATAAAAATGCGCACCGACACCGTATGCATTCACGGCGACACGCCCGGCGCGGTCGATATCGCACACGGCGTGAGGCAGGCGTTGAAAGATGCCGGGATTGAAGTGGCCCCGTTCAAGAAAGCCGCTTAGAAACGGCAACGAATCGTAGAATCGTAGGGGATGACGATTTTCTAGAACGGGTGAACCGACAGCGTGCCGAAAATGACGGCGGCGATCAGCGCAAATGCGCCGTACAGCGCAGCCGCATGAAATCCCGTTCCGGTTCGCCGCGACAGGGAGCGCGCATACAAGTGCAGGCGGGCTTCCGCCGATAGTTCACGCATGGTCGATCTCCAACGCCCCATTGCCAATAAGGGAATACTATTAGCGTCGGGATTCAAGATGACCGGGAAAATAGCGATACAAATGCTCTGGCTGAGTCTGATAGAGGTTGAAAATTCTCTGCGGGGGAATCGGGCAAGAATTTTATTCGTTTGTATTTGAACTGACTGGAACCGGCTCAATATACGTCCTGCTGGAACCGGCCTTTCTTTTTGAGCTCCCCCACGAAGCTGACGGCCTCATCGGTCGTGCGCGCGCCAAACTGCGCGACGATATCGACCAGCGCGCGTTCGACATCCTTGGCCATTCGCTTGGCATCGCCGCAGATATAGAGGTGCGCGCCCTCGGCGAGCCAGGTCCACAATTCGCGGCCGACCTCGCGCATGCGATCCTGCACGTAGAATTTCTTCTCGCCGTCGCGCGACCACGCCAGCGACATTCGCGTCAGCAGGCCCGAGGTTTTCATGGCGTTGAGTTCGTCGGAATAGAAGAAATCGCACGCGCTGCGCTGATGACCGAAGAACAGCCAGTTCTTGCCCGGTGCGCCGGTGGCCCTGCGGTCGAGCAGGAACGCGCGGAACGGCGCGATCCCGGTGCCCGGCCCGATCATGATGATCGGTGTTCGGGGGTCCTGGGGCAGCGCGAAGCCATGGGCCTTCTGCACATAGACCTCCACCGGATCGCCCGGCTTGATGCGCTCGGCAAGGAAGGTCGAAGCCAGGCCCAGGCGCCTGCGTTTGCCGACCACATAACGCACGCAATCCACCGTCAGCGACAGCTTGTCGGGCGTCGCATTGTGCGACGAGGAGATCGAATAGAGCCGGGGTTGCAGCGGCTCCAGCGCTTCGACGAAGGCTTCGGGATGCGGACGAACGCCTGAGAATTTTTGCAACGCCGCCATCACGTCGAGTGTCGCGGCGTCGCCGTCGGGGTCCTCGCCTTGCGCCAGCGCGCGCGCTTTCTCACGCTGCGCCCCGCCTGTTATGAACGAGAGCAGTTCGAACAGGGAATCCGGTGCCGGCGCCAGCGAAACATCATCGGCCAATACCTCGCGCAGCGTCTTGCCTTTCACTTCGGCGGTGTGCGATGCGCCAAGCATGGCGATAATCTGGTCCACGAGCCCGAGTTCGTTGCGGGCAAAAATGCCGAAGGAATCGCCGACGACATAGTCGAGGCCGCAGCCGCTAAGATCGAAATCGATGTGCCAGGTTTCCTTTTCCGATCCGGCCTTGTTCAGGAGGCGGCGTGAGACGAACGTCGCCGCGACCGGATTGTCACGTGAACGCCCCGGCTCCGCTGTGATCGCTGCCGCCGTTACGGCTGGCGCGACCGCCGTTCCAGATGAAACCGGAGGCGCTTTCTCCAATTCTTCGTTCAGCGCCTTGAGCATCCGGGCGGTTTCCTTGCCGCCGGGAACGCACAGATTGAGGCGCGCCTCCGCCCTGCTCGCGATCGCGTCCGAATAGTCGTTGCAGTTGTAGCCGCACTGGCCGCAATCCTGCTGCGCCATCGCCGCCATCATGCGCCTTCGCAACGGGCGGCCTTCCGCGAGTTTCATGCGCTCGGCAATCGGCAGTGTCTGGTCGTGCCAGGGCGCTTCCTCGTCGCCATCGCCGCTCGGGCCCTGAAGTACGGCCGCACCCTGCTCGGCTGAGAGCGGCGCTGGACCATCGCTCGACAACAGTCCGGCAAAAAAGCCATTCAGCCAGGACCGCTGCGCTTCGGAAAATGGCGCGCTCGCAGGAATGATTTCAATTTTTGGCGGAGGCGACATCTGGTTCATGAGGAAGCCTCGGCGTCCGCGAGCTTGCGCAACGTTTCGCCATCGTGGCGTCGTGCAAAGGTCAGGAATGTTTCGTCAGGCGACGCGCGATGCGCGAGATATGCTTTCAACAGTTTCTCAACCGTCTTCGGCGCGTCCTCCGCCTTGAGGTCGTGGTAGACCTCCTGCCCGACATCGGCATTAGGACCGAACCCTCCGCCGGCGAACAGGTGATAGCCTTCGACGGTGTCGTCATCCTCGCCGACGGGCACTTTGGCGCCTATCAGGCCGATATCGCTGATGTAGTGCTGCGCGCAGGAATGATGGCAACCGGTGAGATGGATATTCAGCGGGGTATCGATGGGCACCCGCGGCTCGCACCAGTCGGCGATGGCGGCGGCATGGCGTTTGGTATCGGAGGCCGAGAACTTGCAGCCGGCATTGCCGGTGCAGGCGATCAGCCCGGCGCGTATCTGCGAGGTCTTGACGTCAAGGCCCATC
>VAZH01000160.1:19671-23815 GCA_005884465.1 Alphaproteobacteria bacterium
CTGCAACGGCAAGTCCGACATTCTCGTCTCGCACGCCTGGGATCAACAGGTTCTGCCAGACCGTCAGCCGAATATCGCCGTCGCCGAGATCCTGCGCGATCTTTGCCAGTCCCCGCATTTGCTCGCACGTCACCTTGCCGAGCGGCAATGCGACGCCGATCCAGTTTAAACCTGACTGCTTCTGCTGGTGCACGCCGATATGGGCCATGCGGTCGAACGCCGGCCGCGGCGCGAAGGCTTCGGACGGCACGCGCGTAAGGGCGTGACCGAGCTTTTCCTCAACCGCGGCGAGGAATTTTTCCATGCCCATGCTGTCGATGACATATTTCAGCCGGGCCTTGAGCCGGTTGGTGCGATCGCCCAAATCGATGAACACGCGAACGATGGCGTCGGCGACCTTGGTTGCGTCCGCTGGCCTCACGACGATGCCGGTCTCCCTGGCAAAATCCTTGTGACCGGTGATGCCGCCTAGCCCTAAGCGAAACCAGACGCCGGGCTCGATACCAAAACCGTCCTTCACCTCGACTGCCGCGAAGGCGATATCGTTGGTGTCCTCGAGCACCGCGATCTTGCCGGCGCCGTCGAAGGCGACGTTGAACTTGCGCGGCAATCCCGTCAGCGAGCGGTCGTTGAGGATGTGGTAGTGCCATTCGCGCGCGTATTCGCGGGTGTCGAGCAATTCCTGCGGATCGATACCCGCCGTCGGAGTGCCCGTGACGTTGCGGATGTTGTCGGCGCCGGCACCGCGCGAGCACAGGCCGAGATCCTGGATGCCCTCGATCAGGGCAACCGCGTGCTTCGGCGGAATTTCGCGAACCTGAAGGTTGGCGCGGGTGGTGACATGGCAGAACGGCCCGCAATAGCACTCGGCCAGATCGGCCATGCCGGCGAATTGCCAATGCTTGAGGATGCCATTCGGAATCCGCAGCCGGCACATGTAGGAATCCTGCGCCGGCGCGACGTAAAACAGACCGTAATAGCGCCAGCGAAAATTATCCGCGGTCGACGGCACCGCGTTGGCGAGCGCCTGCTGCTTCAGCCGCGCATAGGCATCGAACGGGTGTTCTTCGCGCTTGAATTTCTCCTGGTCGGCGAGTTTTTTGCCTGACGCGATGATCTTGTCCTGCGCTTTCAAATGCGCTGCGTCAGGTCCGGTCGGCTCGGTGCTGGCTTTGTCGGCGGCGGCACCGCGCAGGCCGCGCCCGGCCTTGCTGATCTGCAGGCCCGTCGCAAATCCTTCGAGGTAGCGTTTCTGCTCGTCGGTAAAGTCGACTGAGAGCGTTTCGATTTTCATGGTGGCGACGAAGCTCCTGCGGCCACCACTGGTGGCTTCAACGGGAAACGGAATGTGACCGCGCGGAAATCGGTTCGGCTGGAAGCGTCGCCGGGTCCAATTTCCAAGGAGCGGTCCGACCAGCCTCGTTGCTGCGGAAATCCATCTCGGACTTAAAGCCAGCGGGCCTCTGCGGCGGCTGGCTGCATTGCAACATTCAAGTTGTGTGCCATGCGGCCGCTCAAAAAATATCTTGTAATATCAAAAGATTAGACCGGAGCTTTGGAACTCTGCAGGAGGCGCCGCGGCTAATTTCGCGCAGTCAGCCTAAAAATTAGCCCGTCGACACGGCTGCTCAACATGGCTGCAGAAGCTCTCGCGTCAGGATTTCCGGCGTCTGATCGCAAACGCCGCCAGATGCCCGGGGATATCGTTGGCGTCGAACGGTGGACCAGCGAAAGCGCCGATCGCGCCGGGTGCATCGGTGAGCTTCCCGTCGCGTCCAAGCGCCGCATCGTAAAGATCCGGTCTAAACACTGCCTGCGCGGTCCTGAGCGCCGCCGGGCTGATCGAGGCCTGCCCCCAGCGCACCATCTGCGCGTAGAGCCAGGCGGCTTGCACGGGATCGGGCCGTGTCGCGCCCTCTCGCCCTACCAGCAAATAGCGGCTGCTTTCGCGCACGGTTCCATCAGGCGAAATCTTGAGACGGCCGTCGAGCGTTCGCTGCACGACCTCCGCATCGACGCCGATCCGCTCCGGCTGCGCCAGGATGCGCGCCGCCTCGGCGCGATTTTGCGGCTGCTCGATGAACTCGGCGGCGCGAGATGCCGCGCGCACCAGCGCGGCCAGCACCTCCGGGTTTTTCTCCGACCAGTCCTGCCGGACCGCCAGCACCTTTTCCACCGCACGGACCAGGATGTCGGCGACGAAATGCAGGATATGGCCGACGCCGAGATCGACCGCGACCGAGTTCCAGGGTGCGCCGACGCAGAACGCATCGACATGACCGCTGGCAAGGCTGTCCACCATGTACGGCGGCGGCAGCACCACGAGACGGACGTCCTCGTCGGGATCGACGCCGCCGGCGGCCATCCAGAACCGCAGCTGATAATTGTGGGTCGAGAACGGAAAGGTCATGCCGAAAGTCAGGGGTTCGGCGCCGCTCTTGCGCCGTTTTGCGACGACGCGTGCGAGCGCCAGCGCCGTCGCCATCGGGTCGACCGGATCGCCTGAGATCTCGGCCATGATCGCCGCATGCAGCGCCGGCGAGACCGTAATCGCGTTGCCATTGAGGCCTAGATTGAACGGTGCTGCAATCGGCACCTTGACATGTCCGAGACCGAGGCTCGATGCGATCGCGACCGGCGCCAGCAGGTGCGCGGCGTCGAACAGGCCAATATTGAGTTTGTCGCGGACATTCGACCACGACACTTCCCGCACCAGGGTGACATCGAGCCCTTCCGCGGCGGCAAATCCCTTGTCGACGGCGACGATCAGAGCTGCGGCATCACACAGCGGAATGAAGCCAATGCGAAGCGGTATCGTCATTTCAGCATCTCCGACGCGGTCAGGATCGATTGCGCGATCTCGCCGATTTTCTTTTTCTCGCGCATCGCCGTCGAGCGCAGCAATATGTAGGCCTCTTCTTCGGTCAGGCCCTTCAACTTCATGAGGATGCCCTTGGCGCGATCGATCACCTTGCGGTCTTCGAGCGCCGATTTGGTGCGGTCGAGCTCATCCTGCAGCTTCGCGAAGGCATTGAAGCGCGAAATGCAGAGGTCGAGGATCGGCTTGATGCGTTCCTTCTTCAATCCGTCGACGATATAGGCGGAGACGCCGGCATCGACGGAGGCCTGTATCGACGCCGCGTCGCTCTGATCGACGAACATCGCGATCGGCCGGCGCACGGCGCGGCTGACCTGGAACATCTGTTCCAGAACGTCGCGGCTGGGATTTTCCAGATCGATCAGGATGACGTCGGGATCGAGTGCATAGATCCGGGCCAGCAAACTCTGCATTTCACTGATGTGGACGACGCCGGTAAAGCCCGCTTCCCGCAGCCCCTCCTCGAGGATCGCGGCGCGGATCGGGCTTTCGTCGACAATGACGATTTTAGGAGACGACTCGCCCATCAATCACTCGCATTCCGGCCAAATCTTCATAGCACGCCAGAAGCTCGCTCAAAGCCTTGTAATTATGAGCAATTGGGACTAGCTCCTGCCGGTCAACTAGTGCGGTGGATTTGACATTCGCCCCCGGGCTCCGCGAGTCCTCACAGCGAATGTCGAATCCAGGGCCGCACTAGAGTCATTTTTTGCTCGTGTCCCTTCGGCTCTAACATTCGCAAAGAGCCTGCCGCGATGGGATGCGAATGTTAGAGCCGGGACACGAGGCACATCAAACATGCAACAGGCCGCCGCGCCCAAAGTCAGCTTTGTTTCGCTGGGATGCCCCAAGGCGCTGGTGGATTCCGAGCGCATCATCACGCGGCTGCGCGCGGAAGGCTATGAACTGGCGCGCAAGCATGATGGTGCCGACCTCGTCATCGTCAATACCTGCGGCTTTCTCGACAGTGCCAAACAGGAATCCCTCGGCGCCATCGGCGGAGCCATGGCCGAAAACGGCAAGGTGATCGTCACCGGCTGCATGGGCGCCGAACCGGAGCAGATCGAGGCGGCCTATCCAGGTCTGTTATCGATCACAGGACCGCAGCAATATGAGAACGTGCTCGATGCCGTGCATCGCGCGCTGCCGCCGCTGCACAACCCGCATCTCGACCTAGTGCCGCCGCAGGGCATCAAGCTGACGCCGCGGCACTACGCTTACTTGAAGATTTCCGAAGGCTGCAACAACAGATGCAGCTTCTGCATC
>VAZH01000161.1 GCA_005884465.1 Alphaproteobacteria bacterium
ATAGGCATTGTAATTGCCGTCCGAGGCGCCTTCGTTCAGATCGAAATATTCCCGCGCGGCGTCGAGCGTTGCCATCGGCGCCAGCGGGCGGATCGCCTCACGGTATTTTACGCGCTCGTTGAGCCGTTCTCGCGCTTCGGGATCACAGGGGTTTGCAAAGATAGAGCGATGGCCAAGCGCCCGCGGCCCGGTTTCGGCCGCCCCCTGATACAGCGCGATGACGCCGTTTTGCGCCACCATGAACGCCATCAAGTCGGCGATGGCGTCGCGGCCATCGGGCGTGGATATATCCCCGATCCGGGTTGAGGCGATGTCGTCGGCTTCAAGCGCGATCGCGATATCCTCGTGCGTGGGCGGCAAACCGCAGTAGAACGCGTGCGTCATCGGAGCGCCGCGCGGCGCGCCGGCCAGATGCGCTAGCAGCCAGGCGGCGCCGATGGGGACGCCGGGATCGCTGGGCGTCGGCGGCACCCACAGATGCAGGCGCGCTTTTCGATTCTGGAAGCTGGAAAACCACGCCTCGTCGAAATGCTCGAGCAGCCGCATGTTGCCGACCGCGTTCAACGCCACGCCGCCTGTAAGCACCAGATGGTTCGCGCCGGTCAAGCGCAAAAGATGATCCACCACATGGATGATGGCGTCCTCGAACACCAGTTGCGTTGCGGCTGCCTTGTCGAGACGATCCTTTGTGTCGGGCCGGTGATGGATGTCCTCGACGCGCAGCACGGCGTCGGGATTCCAGAGTTGATCCGGCCGGAGCGGCTCGCCGAGGATTTCGATCAATGCGGGCTTGTAGGGATGATCGAAGGGGTCGGAGTACCAGTTGGCCATCGAGCGATTGAGCCTTATTTCGCCACCCTGGCCGAGATGCAAAACCTCCTTCAACCGTGCGTAATAGGGATTGCTGGCGCGGTTCATGTCGCCCCAGGCGGCGGCGCCCATGTAGCGGCCCTCGCTCGACAGCCAGGTCCAGCCGCCCTGGGTCGACGAGATTGTGCTGTAGAATGCGCCGAGCGAGTCGAACACGCTGTCATTGCAGTAGAGACGGCGCATCGCGCCATCGCTCGCAACATAGAGCGAGATCGAACCCTGATCGCCAGTGCCGTCAATCACCGCGATGGCCACGGGTTCATCGCTGTCGGCGAACGGCGAGGCGGCAAACGAAAACCACGCGTGATTGTCGTGGTGCGGCATGCAGATCAGGGGTACATGTTCGGGCAGGCCGAGTTGCGTGGCGAGAGTTCGCGGCATGCGCCGCACCTTGTCCAGGCGGCGGAGTTCGATGGCGGGAACGATCGGCATCGTCGCGAGCTTAAGACTGCCGGGCGCCTCCTCGATGACCGTTCGTACCATGGTCGCGAGCAGGGCCGGATAATCCCAGGTGGTGACGAAGGCTGCGATTTCGCCGACGTCACGTCCCATTTGACGCAGCGTCTCGACCACAGCGTCGATCGATAGCCGTGGGTAGTCGGTCTCGTGCTTGTTGCCGGAAAAACGCTCTTCCTCGTTATTGACGATGATGCGGGGTCCGGCGTTTTGCGTGACTTCGATCAATGCGATACCGCTGTTGTGCGTGCCCGGCCCAGCCAGGCCGGCGATGTAGACGCTCTCACCGCGCTGCAATCGATCCCGGATCGACGCAATTTTCCGGCTCGCGAATTCGCTGCCGAGCCGATGGAAACCGCGACGCGCCATCAGCGGCTCACTGAGCCAGCGCGTGACGCGATGGGCTAGCTTTGCGATCCGGGGATGCCGCGGCCTGATCCGTAGTTTTTGTGTGTCCAAGCCGTTTGCCTCGAAAGGGTAGAGCGTCATCGGAACTGATCATAATTGACGGCGCGCAACAATGCCGTTTCGTGCAGCGGAATAAGCAGATCCTTGCAAGCGCGCGCTTGACTTCCGACACTTGACCAAAACAATCTGCCAAGCGGGAGAGAAACGATGCCGGCTCGTATCCGAAGCCTTGTTGCCTTCACGGCATTTGCCGCTGCAGCCATCAGCGCGAACGCGGAAGATGCGCAAAAGAAATACGATCCGGGCGCAAGCGATACCGAGATCAGAATCGGCAATATCATGCCCTATAGCGGTCCGGCATCCGCCTATGGCGTGATCGGGAAGGTCGAGGCGGCCTATTTCAACAAGATCAACGCCGAAGGCGGCATCAACGGCCGCAAGATCAACTTCATCAGCTATGACGATGGTTTCAGTCCGCCGAAAGCGGTTGAGCAGGCGCGCAAGCTGGTGGAAAGCGACGAGGTGCTGCTCATCTTCCAGTCGCTCGGCACCCAATCCAATTCGGCCATCCAGAAATACATGAACGCCAAGAAAGTGCCGCAGCTCTTTGTCGCGACCGGCGCCACCAAATGGGGAGATCCGGAGAATTTTCCGTGGACCATGGGCTGGCAGCCCAATTACCAGAGCGAGGGGCGCATCTACGCAAAATACATCCTGAAGAACTATCCCAACGGAAAGATTGCGGCGCTTTGGCAGAACGACGACGCCGGCAAGGACCAGATGAAGGGGTTACGTGACGGGCTCGGCGACAAGGCCGGCATGATCATCGCCGACAAATCCTATGAGGTCGGCGATCCCACCGTCGATTCGCAGATCGTCGCGCTGAAAGACTCCGGCGCCGATATCTTCATGACCTGGGCGGCGCCGAAGGGGGCGGCGCAGGCGATCCGAAAGGTCGGCGAACTCGGCTGGAAGCCGGTGTATTTTCTCGGAAACGTCTCGACATCGGTAGCGACGGTTCTCAAGCCGGCCGGCCTCGAGAACGCCAAAGGCATCATCTCGACCGCCTACTTGAAGGATCCGACCGACCCGATATGGAAGGACGACCCGGGGATCAAGGCGTGGCTGGCCTTCATGGACAAGTATTTCCCGGATGGAGACAAGACCAACAACAACAATGTCTATGGCTATGCCACGGCGCAGACCATGGTCCAGGTTCTAAAGCAGTGCGGGGGCGATCTCACGCGGGAGAACGTGATGAAGCAAGCCGCGAACCTGAAGAATTTCTCCAGCGACGTGCTGTTGCCCGGTATCAAGATCAACACCGGCGCCAAGGACTTTTTCCCGATCGAGCAGATGCAGTTGATGAAGTTCGATGGCGAAAGCTGGCGCTTGTTTGGCGAGCTCATCGACGGCGAGGTCGGCCACTAGCCGACCATCAGCCGGCGCTCAGGCGCACGCCGGCGCGCAGGAATTTCTGCGGGTCGACCGCTTCGCCGTCGATCCGGGTTTCGTAGTGCAGATGCGGACCGGTCGATCTGCCGGTCGATCCGACGGCGCCGATCACCTGGCCAATTCTGATCTGGTCGCCGACCTTCACGCCAATCTCGGACAGGTGGCCGTAGCGGGTTGACAGACCATTGCCGTGGTCGATTTCCACCATCCGCCCATAGCCGCCGGTCCAACCCGACGATACCACTTTGCCGTTCGCGGTCGCCCGCACCGGGTCGCCGCTTCCCGCGCGGAAATCGAGACCGGTATGCATCGCGGGGCGGCCGAGGAACGGATCGTTGCGGATCCCGAAGCCGGAAGTGAATTCGACTTCGCCTATCACCGGCTTGCGATACGGCACTAGTGCTAGCGTCCGGCTGAGGCGCTCCACCTGGGCGCGGGTGACGTTGATCCGGTAGAGCTGGCGCTCGAAAGCCCCGGCGTTGGGCGAAAGTTTGACCGGAACGTAGGGACCGCCGATGCCGGAGCGCGGCGTCGCGGCTTGCAATTGCGCCATGTCGAGACCGAGATCTGTAAAGAGACCGCGCATCCGGCGCACGCGCGATTCCATGCTGTCCTCGACCGAATTTAGCGCCGCGATCTGGCGGCTCTCGACCTTGTCGAGCGAGGTCTGCAGGCGGACGAGAACGTTGTCGACGCCCTGGATCTTGGCGAATTGATTCGGTTGGCTATCGCTCACGATGGGGGCTCGCGATTCCAGGCGCGCTTCGCGATCCGGAGGCGCGACGAAAATCACGGTGTCGCTGATCGGCGAGGGTTTTGGCGTACCCGAAGGCGCCGCATCGGTCGCCGTCGTTCCTCGCGACGGCGTCCTGATCGATCCGGTAACCGACACATCCGGAATCGTGCCCAGCGCCGTGGCGCGAGATTCCAGCGCGGTCTGGCGGCGCATGATCTGCTCGAGCTTCTGGTCGAACTGTTCCTGGTCGAGCAGCTGGCGGCTGGTGGTCCGATCAACCTTGGCGCGGAGTTCGGCAATGCGGTCTTCGTAGGCGTATTGCATCTCCGCCTGGCGTGCGATCAGCCGCGTCAGAACGTCGTCACGGAAGGCGAAATAGGTTGCGGTCGCCGCTGACCACATGCCGAGCAGGGTTACCGTGCCGATCACGATCCAGAACGCCACGGGACCAAACCGGACCTGTTTGCCGGCATGCACAAGGGTATAGCCGTCTTGCGCGTGCGCTGCGGGCACCGAGGCGCGGCTGGTCGGCGGACGGCGAGTGGGGGTCCTGCCATGCCTATTCGGGTGGTGGTGGGGGTCCTCGGAATGATGACCGGAACGGTACGACATCGGCACTCCCGCGCCGGTCGGAAATGAGCTCCGTACGGCCAAATTTGCGGGGTGATTTGACCGTCACATGGTTAATTTTCAGCGAATGGAACGGACAAATCACGAGCCCCGCGCCGCTGCAAGCACCTCCTCGGCATGGCCATCGACCTTCACATTGCGCCAGATCTTTATGATCCGGCCATCTGCACCGATTAGAACCGTCGTGCGAAGAATGCCTTGGAAGGTCCTGCCATACATGGATTTTTGGCCCCAGGCACCGTAAGCCTCCAGCATCTCGTGCTTTTCGTCCGAAACAAGAGGTACGGAAAGTTGGTGCTTGTCTCGAAAGGCTTCCTGCGTCCTTGGCGAATCGGCTGAAACGCCCAGGATCGCGGTCCGGCTTTCAGCGAAGGCGCTCGCCAGCCGCGTGAAATCGATGGCCTCCTTGGTGCAGCCGGGCGTGTCCGCGCGCGGATAGAAAAACAGCACGAGCTTTTTCCCGGAGTAGTCGGACAGCGAGACGGTATCGCCGCCGTCGCGGGGAAGGCGGAAGGCGGGCGCGCGTGCCCCCTCAGTTAAAGCTGGTTTGCCAGCGGCCGGAGCGTCGGCTTTTCCGCCCAACGGTTTTTTCCTCGCAGGCGGATTTCCGGCCTCAGTCTTCGCCGCCGTCGCTTTCGATCGCGCCGCCGCCCGCGGCGCGACCGCCTTTGAGCTCGACGATTTTAACTGTTTTGATGGGGCCTTATGCGATGCTTTTGGAGAAGCGTTGTGGGGTCGCTTGCCTGCGTCATTGTCTGACTTGCTCGCTTTCATCAGGCGGATTTTCGGAGGCGGTGTTTTCGCCGACTCCATCGATTGACCGCGGGCCGGCTTGCCGGACGACGTATGGGGGGATTTCTTGCGCGTTTTCTTGGACATACGCCTTCCTTTCGTCGCTTTCGGCGGATCAATCATGGGGTATTGCGGGGTCTTTTCGAAGCGAGCCGGAACCGAGCCGGCGGCTGGGCAAGTCTGATGGCCTCGGAGTATGGTTACAAGGAATTCGACGCACCACCCGTCCCCTCGTTGAATGCGCTCTTCGGGCCAGATGACGAGTAACAGTATTAATCGAGGATTGGCAGCGATGCCGACACAGGAGCGCTCGTTACGTCGCGACGAGCTACGCCTTGGCGGCAATCAATCTTGCAATCAGCGCCAGCACCGAGAGGCAATGGCAAGGAATACGTCGCCCCAGGGGTCTAGTTCGCCCGCTGACGTCCAGCCCTCGCAAAGGGAGGATGCCGCTTGGCATCAAGACCATGACGAGGCGGCACGCCGTCGCGCGCGCCGGCTGTTGTCGGGCTCGAACTCCACCCTTCATCGGTTCGGCGATCATCTCGGAGCGCTACGCCAATGGCTCGCCGGTGAACGCTGGGTAAAGCGCCTCGCCGTCGTGATCGCGGTGTTGATGGTGATCTTTGCAAGCTGCTTCGGCGGGCTGTGGTGGCGGCTCGGCGCCGGTCCGATCAATCTCGAGATGGCCACGCCATGGCTGGCGGCTGCGATCGAGGAGAATATCGGCCACGGCAATACCGTCGAGGTGGGCGGCACCCAGATCGAGCGTGCCGGCAAAATCCGGATCGCCGTGCGTATCCGCGATATCATCGTCAGGGATCGCGATCACGTCGTCGTCGCGACCGCGCCGAAAGCCGAGGTGAAACTTTCGGGCACCGCGCTGTTGATGGGGCAACTTCGTGCCGAGAGCCTCAATCTGGTCGATGCCGAACTCGCGGTGCGCATTACGCCGGATGGCTACGTTACCGTCTCTACCGGTGACACCGAACGACCGCTCGCCACCGGCGTCGCCTCAAAGCGGCAAGCGGGCGGAATGCCGCCCTTAGCTCAAGGCACCGCAGCGATGCCGGCTCCGGCTGCCCCGCCATCGCCGGGCGCCGCCCAGTCCGGTACCGCGCCAACGACTCCCGGGAGCCGCGATACGACCAGTGGCCTGCTTGCCGGGCTCGACTGGCTCGACAGCCTGAGCCTGACCGGGCTCGACGGACAAAACCTCAATGAAATCGGCTTGAAGAACGGAAATCTGATCGTCGACGATCAGCAGCGCGGCAACAAATGGAATTTCGAGAACATCAGCCTCAGTCTTCGCCGGCCGAGTGGCGGCGGGGTGGCGCTGCAGGTAGGCGAAGAAGGCAGCCATGCCTGGTCGCTCCGCGTCGTGGTCGGACCTCCGGCCAACGGCGTGCGATCGGTCGACATTCGCGCCGACAAGGTCTCGACGACAAATATCCTGCTGGCGCTGCGACTGAAGGATCTGACCTACAGTGCGGATTTGCCCCTCACCGGCGAGCTCAAAGGCGAACTGGGCCGCGACGGCCTGCCAACCTATTTCCGGGGCAAGATCAGCGCCGGCGCCGGAACCATCATCGACAGCGATACGCCCGATTATCCGATGGGGATCGATTCGGCGGAAATGAACGTCGAATGGGATTCCGGGCGGCGTGTGCTGGTCGCGCCGTTCAAGATCATTTCCGGCTCCAACCGGCTCACGCTGCTCGCTCATCTGGAGCCGCCGAATGATGCCGTTTCGGATTGGCAGCTCGGTTTGAGTGGCGGCACCGTCGTGCTTGCAGCGATCGACCCCGGGCAGCCGCCGCTGATTTTCAATCGCATCGCCATCGGCGTGCGCTTCGACACCGACAAGCGCCGCGTGCTGCTCACCCAGGCCGACATCAGCAATGGCGAGATCGGCATCGCCGGAACCGGGAGTGTCGACTATTCGGCGGAGCCGCGCCTGACGCTCGGTTTCGCCGGAACGCCGATGTCGGCCTCCGCGCTGAAGCGGATGTGGCCGACGCTGATCGTTCCGGAGGTCCGCGAATGGGTCATCGAGCGGGTCGAACGCGGCTCGCTTCAGCGTATCGAGGTTGGCGTCAACTCGCCGGTTCGAAACCTGTCGCGCCGCGGCCCGCCGATCCCGGATGATGGTCTCGCGGTCAACATCGTCGCCAATGGCGTGACATTGCACCCGGTGGACGAATTGCCGCTGGTACGCGACGCGGATTTGAAAGCGCGTGTGACCGGCCGCACCGCGACGGTGACGATCGGGCAGGCGGCGTCCGATACCCCGGCGGGACGCAAACTCAACATTTCGGATTTTGTGTTCGAGGTGCCGGATATGGCGCCAAAGCCCGCACCGGCGCGGGTAAAATTCCGGATCGATGGTCCGGTGCCGGCGGCGGCCGAGGTTCTGGCCCTGGATCGTCTCAGCGAATTTTCCGGCACCTTGGTCGATCCCAATTCGAGCAAGGGAACGGTTTCGGCGGTGGTCACGCTCGGCCTGCCGATCAAGCGCGAACTGACCAAGGCCGACACCACCTATGCCATTACAGCCGACCTCGGCGGATTTGCCGCCGATCGCCTGGTGATGAATCAAAAGCTCGAAGCCAACGCGCTGAAAGTCATCGCCAACAATCAGGGCTATCAGGTCAAGGGCGAGGTCAAGATCAACGGGCAAGCGGCCTCGATGGATTATCGCAAACCGATCGAAGGCGATGCCGATATCAAACTGCAGGCGACGCTCGACGATGCCAGCCGCGCGCGCTTGGGGCTCGATCTCGGATCTGCGGTCAGCGGGGCTGTTCCGATCAAGCTGGCCGGCAAGATCGGAGGCCCGGATCGCGACAGCCGCATGGGCATCGATGCCGATCTGACCTCGTTGAAGCTCGACAATATCCTGCCGGGCTGGGTCAAGTTGCCGGGCAAGTCGAGCCGCGCCGTTTTCAACGTGGTGCAGAAACAGCAATCGACCCGCCTTGAAGACATTGTGATCGACGGCGGCGGCGTTTCGATCAAGGGATCGCTCGAGGTTGATCAGAACGGCGACCTGATCAATGCGAACTTCCCGACCTATTCCCCATCGGAAGGCGACAGAACCTCGCTGAAGGCCGAGCGCGGCCCCGATGGGGTCATGAAAGTCACCATGCGCGGCGATGTGTTCGACGGCCGCGGCTTCATCAAGTCCACCATATCGGGCAAGGAGGCCGACGCCAAAAGCAAAGCCAGGAGCATCGATTTTGACGTGGACATGAAGCTCGGTGCGGTGGCCGGCTTCTATGGCGAGGCATTGCGCAGCGTCGATTGCAAATTGTCGCGGCGCAACGGGACGATCAGGAGCTTCGCGCTCAGCGGCAAGCTCGGACGGGACACGCCGTTGACCGGAGAATTGCGCGGCCAAGCCCAGGGACGCGAAGTGATTTATCTCGAGACCAATGACGCCGGCGCATTTTTCCGCTTCACCGACACCTACGCCAAGATGGTCGGAGGCCAGCTGGCGTTCGCCATGGATCCTCCGACCGTCGAACCCAGCGCGAAGGAAGGGCTGATCAACGTCCGCGATTTCTCCGTCAAGGGAGAAAGTTCGCTCGATCGCGTGGCGGCGGGCGGGCCGGGCGGAGTGCAGAACGGCATCGCATTTTCGCGATTGCGCGCGGAATTTGCCCGGCAGAACGGGCAGCTCACGATCCGGGAGGGCGTCGTGAAAGGCCCGCTGATCGGCGCGACCATCGAGGGCAGCATCGATTACCCCGGCAATCAGGTGCGCATGAGCGGCACCTTCGTTCCGATGTACGGGCTCAACAACATGTTCGGCCAGATACCGATCGTCGGCCTGTTCCTGGGCGGCGGCAGCAATGAGGGCCTGATCGGCATAACCTACGAGGTCGTGGGTACACCCGGCCAGCCGGTGCTCCGCGTCAATCCGATTTCGGCCATATTCCCAGGGGTGTCCAGGAAAATCATGGAGTTCAACACCGGCAAGCAAAACAACCCGGTCGAATTTCCGCCGAACAATTGAGCGCCGAAGCGCCTGGTTGCTAGCGCCGCAGCGCGGGCACGACCAGGAATGGGATCATCCCCATGAGCACGCTGACCAGCGAGAACGCGATCAGCGGGTTATAGCTGTGGGTCCAGTCGTGGATCAGTCCTCCGCTCCAGGAGCCGAACGCCGATCCCAGCCCGCTGCCGATCGCAATGGCGCCGTAGATCGTTCCGACTCGCTTCCCGCGAAAGATTTTCATCGCGGTTGCGGTGAGCAGCGGGCCGCGTGAGCCGATCATGCTGCCAAAACAGACGACGAATCCGGTCAGCAGCCAGATGTTCGGATACCATTGCAGCGCCCAGAGCATCAGAATTCCGGCGATCGACAACGCGTAGCTGAACAGCACCGACGGCCGCCGGCCGATGATGCCGTCGAGCCAGCTGATGCCGAGCATGCCGAATAGAAGCACGACGCCGCTGAAACCCCAGGCGGTCGCCGCCTCCAAGGGCGGAAATCCCGCATCGATCAGATAAGCGACGACTTGCGCTGATATCGCATACATTCCGATCGCGGTGAAAAAGAATGTCGAGAACAATGCCCAGAATGCGTGGTGGCGCATCGCGCTCACTAACGTCCAGCCTTCGTCGGCGAAGTCGGCGGCGGCGCTCCTGGCGAGGTGCGGCGACCCGGTGGAGAACAAACGCCATGGCAATGCCAATAGCGGCAACAGCAGCAACAGCGAGGCGCCGCCAAAAATCTGATAGGCGCCGCGCCAGCCGAAGTGATCGATCAGGACTTGCGACGCGGGCAGCAGGATCAGCACGCCGGCGCCGGTCGCGGAATACACGATCGCCATCGCGGTCGGCAATCGCGGGCCGAACCAGCGGCCCAGCAGGATGGAGTTCGGAACGTTGCCGATAAAGGCGATACCGAGACCGACGCAAAGTCCGAGGCTGAGCTGGAATTGCCAGAGATGCTGGGCGTAGGCGGCGATCAGGAACGCCCCGCCAAGCAAGATCAGTCCGAACGAATAGACCATCCGGGGGCCTGACCGGTCGAACAGCCGGCCGACCAGCGGCGATCCCAATCCGCCGGCCAGCGCGGCCAGCGAGTAAACCGAGACGACCTGTGCCCGATCCCAACCAAAGCTCTCCGAAATTGGTTTGAGAAATACGGTAAAACTCTCGCCGAGACCGCGGCCGAGCACCGACAGTGCAAAGCACAGCGCAAGCACGTTGAGCGCCACGCGCGCCGGCTTCAGCGGCTTTGTTGCGACATCCTCCCTCGGCGCATTTCGATCCATGACTTGCACTTTTTGAGCGCGGTCGGATGCAAAAACCGGATTTGCCGACCGCGCTCTCAGGGAGCGCGTTTCTGCATCCCCGAGCAAGGGTCTAAAGCGAATACGCCTATGCAGGCTTGAGCAGGACGTGGCGCTTTTTGCCCAGCGACAGTTTGATCACGCCCTCCGGCGTGAGATCCTTGAGCGTGAGCACCATCTTCTCATCGGTAACAACTGTATCGTTGACGCGCAGCCCGCCGCCCTTGATTTGGCGCCGAGCCTCGCCATTCGATGTTACAAACCCAACCGCGACGTTAGCGGTCAGGATACCGTAGCCACTTTCGAGCTCATGCCGCGGGAGTTCGAACGTCGGCAGGCTCTGCGAAACAATGCCTTCCTCGAACGTTTTTTGTGCAGTAATCGCGGCCTTCTTTGCTGCAGTTGGGCCGTGGAGCAACGTGGCGGCAGCAGTAGCCAATACTTTCTTTGCCTCGTTGATCTCCTGCCCGCGTAACGTCGCAAGTCGAGCAATTTCGTCCTTTGACAGCGTCGTGAACAATTTTAGGAATCTTTCGACGTCGGCGTCTTCGGTATTGCGCCAATATTGCCAATAGTCATACGGGCTAAACTGATCAGCGTTCAGCCACACTGCGCCGGCAGCTGTCTTGCCCATCTTTGCGCCTGAGGCGGTCGTCAACAATGGCGTGGTCAGCGCATAAAGCTGATGCGTGCCCATGCGCCGGCCGAGATCGACACCGGTGACGATATTACCCCATTGGTCAGAGCCGCCCATTTGCAGATTGCAGCCATGGAGCCGCGCCAATTCAACGAAATCGTAGGCCTGCAGGATCATGTAGTTAAATTCGATAAAACTCATCTCCTGATCGCGGTCGAGCCGTAGCTTCACCGAATCCATTGACAGCATGCGATTGACGGAGAAATGCCGGCCGATATCGCGCAACATTTCGATATAGTTTAACTTGGTAAGCCATTTCGCGTTGTCGGCCATCAAGGCGTCGGTCTTACCCTTGCCGAAGCGCATGAAGCGCTTGAACACGCCTTTGATCGATTTCTTGTTGGCGTTGATCTGTTCGACGGTGAGTATCTGGCGCGTTTCATCCTTGCCGGAGGGATCCCCGACCCGCGTAGTACCGCCACCCATTAATGTGATCGGCTTGCCGCCGCCCTTCTCCTGCAGCCAGTGCAACATCATCGCCGATATTAGATGGCCGATATGCAATGACGGTGCCGTACAGTCATAGCCCACATAGGCGACGAGCTCGCCCCTGGCCGCGAGCGCATCGATACCCTCGGCGTCCGATGTCTGATGGATAAAGCCGCGCCATTGCAGCTCATTGAGAAAATCTGAATTAAAAACAGTCATTTCGGTGCGACTCTGATCATTCTTATTTTTTCACGTTATTCCCAAGGAGTTGCGGAACCTTGGCCGAATAGGCTGCCGCAAGCGCGCGCGCTGTGGCATTA
The DNA here is from genome assembly GCA_005884465.1 of Alphaproteobacteria bacterium. GTDB lineage: Bacteria > Pseudomonadota > Alphaproteobacteria > Rhizobiales > Xanthobacteraceae > Bradyrhizobium. Next base: position 12,097 of record VAZH01000161.1, read on the forward strand.
TAAGATGTGCTTGTTTGACACAAGCTGGGCGTCGAGGGCAGGGGCGTCTCGCGGAAGCACCATGGCATTGATCTTGACGGCAATCGGTCTGATGAGCGGCACCTCGCTCGACGGGGTCGATGTCGCCTTGATCGAAACCGATGGCAGGCGCGTGAAGGCGTTTGGGCCAACCGGCTATCGGCCTTACACCCAGACCGAGCGGGGGCTGTTGCGCCAGGCCCTGACGGAAGCGGTTAACCTGCCGCAGCGCGATGCGCGGCCGGGCATCCTGCGCGAGGCCGAGCACGCGGTGACGGTCGCGCATGCCGAAGCGGTGGCCGCCTTTACCGCGCAGAACCGCCTCTCGCGCGAGGACGTCGATATCGTCGGCTTTCACGGCCAGACCGTGCTGCATCGGCCGGCGCAAAAGATGACCGTGCAGATCGGCGATGCAGCCGCACTCGCCAAGGCCATCCATATCCCGGTCATGCATGATTTCCGCGCCGCCGATGTCGCCGCCGGCGGGCAAGGCGCGCCCTTCGTACCCGTCTATCACCGCGCGCTCGCCCAGTCGCTTGAGCGCGAAGGCCCGATGGTCGTGGTTAATATCGGCGGCGTCTCCAACATCACCTACATCGATGGCGCCGATACCCTGATCGCCTGCGATACCGGGCCCGGCAACGCGCTGCTCGACGATTACATGTATCGCACGACGGGCCAGGCGCTCGACTGCGAAGGCCGCATGGCAGCCCAGGGTGTCGCCGATGAGGCATGGGTCGCCCGCGCGCTGGAGCATCCGTTCTTTGCCCGGCCGCCTCCCAAATCGCTGGACCGCAATGATTTTGCTTCGCTGGCGCTGCGCGAGATGCGTCCCGCCGACGGCGCGGCGACACTGACGGCATTCACCGCCGCGGCGATCGCCCGCATTGTTGCGTTGCTGCCGAAGGTGCCGCTGAGCTGGGTCGTCGTCGGCGGCGGCGCGCGCAACCTGACCATGGTCCGAATGCTGCGCGAGCGGCTGGCTCCGGCAACCGTCGAGGCCGGCGACGCGCTGGGCTGGTCGACGGACGCCATCGAGGCGCAGGCGTTCGGATTCCTGGCGGCGCGGGGTCTGAAGGGCCTGCCGCTCAGCTACCCCGCCACCACCGGCGTGCCGATGCCGATGACCGGCGGGGTGATCGCAAGGCCGTGACTTGACAGTTTCATGCATTTGCATGCAAATAAACGCAATTGCATTAATCTGTGAGATTTACCCATGGCCGCGGGCCTAAAACTGATCAGCCACAAGCTCTGTCCCTATGTGCAGCGCGCGGTGATTGCGCTGACGGAAAAGCGCGTTGCCTTCGAGCGCATCGACATCGATCTCGTCAACAAGCCGGATTGGTTCCTGGCAATCTCGCCGCTCGGCAAGACACCGGTGCTGCAGGTCGGCGACGTCCCGATTTTCGAATCCGCGGTCATTTTGGAATATCTTGAGGAGACCCAGCCGAAGCCGTTGCATCCGGCCGATCCCTTGAGACGCGCCGAGCATCGCGCCTGGATCGAATTCGCGTCGGCTGTTCTCAACGATATCGCTGGTTTTTACGCGGCGGCGGACGAAGCGACATACAAAGCCAAGGCAATCCAACTCGAGCAGCGTCTTGCGCGGCTCGAGACCCGCCTCGCGGGCTCGCCATGGTTTGACGGCGACAGTTTTTCGCTGGTCGATGCCGTGTTCGGTCCGGTGTTCCGCTATTTCGATGTGTTCGACGATATCGCCGACTTCGGAATTCTCGCCGGCAAGCCGAAGCTTCAACGCTGGCGCAAGAGCCTCGCGGCGCGGCCCTCGGTGCGCACGGCCGTGAGCGCCGAATATCCGGCGCTGCTTCGTGATTTCCTTGACCGGCGGAATTCCTGGCTGTCAGGTCTTCAGGCCCGCGCCGCCGCGGCCTGACGTCCGGGCTACTACGCCACAGCTGTCATCGCCCGGCTTTGACCGGGCGATCCAGTATTCCAGAGGCGATGATGATCAATCGAGAGGCCGCGGCGTACTGGATCACCCGCCTTCGCGGGTGACGACGGCCTGAAT
>VAZH01000162.1 GCA_005884465.1 Alphaproteobacteria bacterium
CATCGTGGCCTGATTCTTTCGGGTTGCAATGCACTTGATTTCGTCAAATAATCATTTGATGAAGTCAAATATATCGCCGGATCACCTGGAAGGTCAGATCGCCGCCATTCGCAGCTTCAGCCGATACTACACCCGCAAGCTCGGCATCATCGAGCCGAAGCTTTTGGACAGCCCCTGGACGCTGCAGGAAGCGCGGATCATCTACGAGATCGCGGAACGGCAAAGCTGCACCGCCACCGACCTGGTCCGCGCACTGGGTCTCGATGCCGGATTCGTGAGCCGCACCTTGCAGGCGTTGCAGCGCCGCCAGATCGTCGCGCGAAAGCCATCGAAGACCGACCGCCGCGCCACCGAACTCGCATTGACTGCGAAAGGCCGCGCGGCGTTTGCAGACCTCGACAGCCGATCTCGTGGCGTGGTCGCCACCTTGCTGGACAAACTGGATGCCGGCGAGCGCGCAGCCATCGTCAACGCCATGACCACCATCGAGCATACGCTGGAGCCGCCGGCGCGAGAGCCCGCGAGCTTTCTGCTGCGAAGCCATCGCCCCGGCGACATCGGCTGGATCGTTTCCCGGCACGGCGCGGTATATGCGCAGGAATATGGCTGGGACATCAGCTTTGAAGCGCTCGCCGCCGAAATCGCGGCGCAGTTCATCCGATCATACGATCCTGCCCGCGAGCACTGCTGGATCGCGGAGATCGGCGGCGAGCCGGTCGGCTCGGTGTTTTTGGTCAAGGCGTCGGACGAGGCCGCGAAATTGCGCCTGCTGCTGGTGGAGAAAAAGGCGCGAGGGTTTGGCGTCGGGCGCGCCCTCACCGAGCAGTGCATCCATTTCGCACGACAGGCCGGCTATGCATCGATCACGCTCTGGACCCAGAGCATCCTCCTCGCCGCGCGCGGAATTTATCAGCGCGCCGGATTTCGCCGTGTCAAGGAAGAGAAGCACCATAGTTTTGGCGTCGATCTCGTCGGCGAGACCTGGGAGTTGAAGCTGTAGCGCAAGCCTCGTCATTCCGGGGCGCGCGTTAGCGCGAACCCGGAATCTCGATGTTACAATCTCGAGCTTCCGGGTTCGCTCGTTTCACTCGCGCCCCGGAATGACGTGCTACGCCGATGCGCCTTTCGCCTTCGGGCGCCGCAGATGTTCATCCAGCCTCGGCATGATCTCGACGAAGTTGCAGGGCCGCGTCCGGTAATCGAGTTGGCTAGCGAGAATGCCGTCCCACGCGTCGCGGCAGGCGCCCGGCGATCCCGGAAGGCAGAAGATGAAGGTTGCGCCCGCGACACCCGCGGTGGCGCGGCTCTGGACTGTCGAAGTGCCGATCTTGGCATAGCTCAGCATGTGAAATGCGATCGAGAAGCCATCCATCCGCTTTTCGAACAGCGGCTCGATTGCCTCCGGCGTCACGTCGCGGCCGGTGAAGCCGGTGCCGCCGGTGGTGATAATGGCATCGACATCGGGATCGGCGATCCATTTCTTGACGATGATGCGGATCGCTTCGACGTCGTCGACCACGATCTCGCGTGCCGCGAGGTTGTGACCGGCCGCGGCAAGCCGCTCCGACAGCGTGGTTCCGGATTTGTCATCCGCAAGCGTGCGTGTGTCGGAAATCGTCAGCACTGCGATGTTGAGCGGGATGAATTGTTTTGATTCATCGATGGAAGACATGACTGGCTCCTCCGCCCCAAACTCCGGCGTCATCCTGAGGTGCGCGCCCTTGCGCGCCTCGAAGGATGGGCCGCAGACACCTTGCTGGTCATCCTTCGAGGCTCGCCGAAGAGGCTCGCACCTCAGGATGACGGAAACTTACTACGAACCCGCCCCAAACGTGTTGCAGGCCTGCACCGTACCCTGCTGATAACCGGTCATGAACCATTGCTTTCGTTGCGCGGCGGAGCCGTGGGTGAACGAATCCGGCACCACCCTCCCGGTGGCCTGCCGCTGCAGCGTATCGTCGCCGATCGCGGTTGCCGTCGTCAGCGCCGCATCGATGTCGCCCGCCTCAAGGAAGTTCGGGCGTTTCTTCTGCTCGCGATTGACCCAGACGCCCGACAGGCAATCCGCCTGCAACTCGACCTTCACCTGTAGTGCGTTGGCTTCCGCCCTGCTGCCGACCTGCTGCTGCAGCCGCGTCACGCGCGGCAGGATGCCGAGCAGGTTTTGGACATGATGCCCGGCTTCATGGGCGATGATGTAGGCTGTCGTGAACTTGCAGGCATTGCCCGAACAGCCGTGAAACCGGGTCTCGACCTGGCGGAAAAATCCGGTATCGAGATAAATCGTCTTGTCTGGCGGGCAGTAAAACGGCCCCATCGCCGCCTGCGCCATGCCGCAGCGCCCACCATTGGTGGCGTTGCGAAACAGCACGATTTTCGGACCCGTATAGGTTTGCCCGCTGGCCTGGAAGATCTCACTCCAGCGATCGTCGATCTCGCCGAGGATGCCGGAGATCATGCTGCCCATCTCGTCGGTTGGCGCGCCGGTCTTGACGGGTCCGGATCTGCGATCGGCTTCATATCTCTGGCCGCCCCCGGTCAAAATTTCCGCGCCGCCGATCAGGATGCGCGGATCGATGCCGAACGCGTAGCCGACCAGGCCAAGGATGATGATGGTGCCGATGCCGAGCCCGCCGCCGCCCATCGGAATGCCAAAGCCGCCGCCCCCGCCCATTCCGCCGCCATCATCGCCGCGACGGTCTTCGATGTCGTCGCTGCGGCGGAAATCATCGTAGCGCATGGCGGTTTTTCCCTTATTCAGCTTGCTGGCGGCTCATTCGCTGAAACTAACGCGGCAGAGACGTAAAATTTCCATTTCGTTAATCAATAACTCGCCCGGCAAAAATTGCCTAGTGTGGCGGCTCGGAGAACTTCGGCACCAAACCCACCCTGGATCGTAGATGCTGGTGCCCTCTCGAATCCCAAAGTCGCAACAGAAGCTGCCGCAAGCGGTGATGACTTCGGGTCGCCTCGCACCGGTGCGAAGCGCCGTTCAATCCTGTTCGATAACGATTTCGATTAAGTCGATTTTTACTTTGCCCGGTCAATGTATCGCCAGTCGGTTGTTTAGTCCCGCGTCGCCGACAGCGTCGCCTGAGTCAGAGTATTTGAGTCATGGTTGTGTCGCGTCGCGGGGCGTCTGCAAAGGCGCCCCGCACTAAATTTGAGTCACATCCGAGTACCCGTATCGTGGTAGGCGACTGCGTCGCCGAGATGTCGAGGCTTCCGGCCGGCTCGGTCGACCTGGTGTTCGCGGATCCACCATACAATCTGCAGCTCAAGGGCGACCTCAAGCGTCCCGACGAATCCCACGTCGATGCAGTTAATAACGATTGGGACAAGTTTTCATCGTTTGCCGCGTATGATGATTTCACCCGCGCCTGGCTGCTCGCCTGCCGCCGCGTCATGAAACCGTCGGCGACGCTGTGGGTGATCGGCTCCTATCACAACATTTTTCGCGTCGGCGCGATCATGCAGGATCTGGGCTTCTGGGTTCTCAACGACATTGTCTGGCGCAAGACCAATCCGATGCCGAATTTCCGCGGCCGCCGCTTCACCAACGCCCACGAGACCATGATCTGGGCCGCGCGCGACGAGAACGCCAAGGGCTATACGTTCAACTACGAAGCCTTGAAGGCTGCCAACGAGGACGTGCAGGCGCGTTCCGACTGGCTGATCCCGCTCTGCACCGGCGAGGAACGCCTCAAAGGCGCTGACGGCAAGAAGGTCCACCCCACCCAGAAGCCCGAAGGCCTGTTGGCACGCGTGCTGCTGTCGTCGTCCAGACCAGGCGATCTCGTGATTGATCCGTTCAACGGCACCGGCACGACCGGTGCCGTCGCAAAGCGTCTAGGCCGCCGCTACATCGGGTTCGAACGCGACAAAGCCTATGCGCGTGCGGCGGAAGTCCGCATCGCCGCCGTCGAACCGCTCCCGGAAGCGACGCTCGCGCCATTCATGACCGCGCGCGACGCGCCGCGAGTGGCGTTCTCCGAGCTGATCGAACGCGGCATGATTTCGCCGGGCACCAGACTGGTCGATTCCAGGAAGCGCCACGGCGCCCTGGTGCGCGCCGACGGCGCCATCATGCTCGGCGACAAGGTCGGCTCGATCCACCGCATCGGCGCGGTGGCGCAGGGCTCGGGAGCCTGCAACGGCTGGACTTTCTGGCATATCGAGACCAAGAAAGGCCTGCGGCTGATCGACGAATTGCGCGCCGAAATACGCTCTGAGATGGCAGCCCTGTAATTTCCGCAGGCCACTGCACCCTATTCCGCCTTTATTCTCTGCCATGGCGTTGTACTCCATGTAGGCCGTCATTCGCGGCCGGGATGAAATCCCCGATGCGATCTCGTGAACCTGATACTTTGCTCTTGTTGCCGCTGCTGCCGATCTTCCTTGTCGGCGTGCCCCCTATGCTGCTGTTGAGCTTCCTGGGCTTTGCCGGTCTCGTCATCCTCGGCATTCTGCTGATTTGTGTCGGCCTGGCCGACGGGCTGGAGGCGAATAGCAACTTCAATCAGCAGGTCATCGTCCACGGCTATGCACGGCGGTCGGAACGGGCCATTCAGGCGTCGAACCTGCACTCGGCCATTCGTTTCGCGACCCTCATGCACGTGGCGGGCGCCGGATTGGCGATCACCGGGTTGATCGGCTTTTTCTGTTTCGATTTCGCCTGATGGGTGCGGACTACCGTTACCGGATGGCCGGGGACCTGTTGGCCGCGCCCTGTAATGACGGGCAGCTTGTTGGCCGGGCGCCGCCCACGCTCACGAACTCGTCGGTTGCGCATTCTGCGAAAATTTGAGCAATGGACCCGCCGGTGGCATTGTCGCGCGTCCCGATTTTCTCGGCAACAAACAAGCAAGGGGAGAATTTTTGATGCTCAAATTCTACTTCAACGGAGCGCCGAACCCCAACAAGGTCGCGCTGTTTCTGGAAGAGTCCGGCCTGCCTTACGAACTGGTGCCGGTCGATACCCGCAAGGGGGATCAGTTCAAGCCGGAGTTTCTGGCTGTTAATCCGAACGGCAAGGTGCCGGCGATTGACGATAACGGCGTGTTCGTGTTCGACTCTAATGCGATCCTGCTTTATCTCGCCGAGAAGACCGGCAAATTCCTGCCGCCCAATACGCCCAAAAGCCGCGCGCAGTTGCTGTCATGGCTGATGTTCATCGCCACCGGTCTCGGCCCCTATTCGGGCCAGGCGGTGCATTTCAAGCACTTCGCCCCGAAGGACCTGGAATACGCCGATAACCGCTACCAGTTCGAGGCGCAGCGCCATTACGGCGTCCTCAACGATCACCTCGCCAACAGCCGCTATATGGTCGGTGATACCTATACCATCGTCGACATGGCCTTGTGGGGCTGGGCGCGGCTGGCGCCGTTCGTGGTCGGCGAAGAGACATTTGCAAAATTTCCCAACGTGAAACGCCTGGTCGATGAGATCTCGTCAAGGCCGGCGGCGGCGCGGGCGATCGCGCTGAAAGACAAGTTTGTGTTCAAAGCCGAAATGGACGAGGAAGCGCGCGCCATCATGTTCCGCCACCTCAAGGCCAAGGCGGCGTGATCTCCTCCGTGATGAATCGCAGGTGGACAAAGGCGTTCTTGCGCCGTGCCCACCTTTCCCTTTCAAACAGATCGATGAAGCCTGAAGAAGTCGGTGGGCACGCTTCGCTTTGCCCACTCTACCTCTCGCGCCCCGGAATAACGACGGCGACCATCAACCTGCCGCATGCCTGCGCGATTCAGGAAATCGCCCCAGCGCTTTTTCGGTCAGCACCGAGTCGCAATATTCCCTGACCTCCTTGATCTTCCCGTTTTCCAGGTGGAAGACCAGACAATAGTCGTTGTCGTAGCGGGCCCCCGTCTTGGTGACGTTGTCGCCCCGCGCCTCGACCACGACGTAATCGCCGTCCGCGATGAAGCGATGCGCGATCGTCCGCGCCCGCTCGACCAGCAGCGAACGGACGTGACCGTGCAGATCATTCAGTATCGCTTCCTTGCCGGTGAACGTGCGTGACCACGAATACTGCCCGGTTACCACCCACCTCGCATCATCGGCCAGACTCGCGACGAACAGCGAGCGATCGCGCACCGCGGCATCGGGATTTCCCGCGCCGGCGAAAATCTCTTCCATCAGTTTCTTGTTGGCTATCGCGCTCATGGCGTCTCCGTTCGTCAAATGATCGCCCAGCATGGCCGCATTAGCTGCATTCTTCCAATCGATAGTGAATATGATATATATTCACACGATGAATTTGAATTCGCTCGACCTGAATCTGCTTGTCGCCCTCGACGCGCTGCTGCTGGAAGCCAATGTCAGCCGCGCCGCGATGCGGATAGGCCTGTCGCAGCCAGCCGCGAGCCACGCGCTGCAGCGGCTGCGCGAGGTGCTCGGCGATCCCCTGCTGGTTCGTGTCGGCGCGCGCATGGAATTGACGCCACGGGCCCAGGCGCTGCGCGGGCCGCTGGCGCAGGCGCTCGACCAGGTGCGCGGACTTTTCATTCCCGATGATTTCAATGCGGCCAGCAGCGAGCGGCGTTTTCGGTTGATGATGCCCGACCTTGCGGTGGAGCTACTGGTGCCGCCGCTGATGGAGAAAATTACGGCGCAGGCGCCGAATGTCCGGCTCGACATCGTGCCATGGCGCGGGCCCGCGATCTTCACCGCGGAGTTCGCCCGCACCATCGATCTCGTCATCTCAATCGGCGACGCCTTCAGGGGATTTCACCGTCAGCTCCTCTATACCGATCGCGACGCGCTGGCGGTGCGGCGTGGTCACCCTGTTGGCGCGAAGCTCGGCCGGCGCGATGTCTTCCTCAACGCACGGCACGTCGCCGTCGTGATCCGCGGCCAGAATGTCGACTTGATCGACGAATGGCTTCGAAGCAAGGGGCTGGAGCGGCGCATTGCGCTGGTGGTGCCGGGCTATATCGAAGCGCTCCATATCGTGGCGCGCACCGACCTCGTGGCGTTCGTTCCCGGCCGGCTGATCGCGGCGCTTGCAAAACCATTGTCGCTGATGGCGATCACGCCGCCGCTCGATCCCGGCATCGACGAACAGTTCATGTTCTATCCGACGCGCGCCCAGTTCGATCCCGGATCGATCTGGCTGCGCAACCTGATGCTGGAAACCGGGCGGGATCTCGATCGGCTGAGGCGGCACACGGCTTGAGCCGGCCGACTGGCTTTTTTCAGTTGCCCCTGTCCACTTCGCCGGAGCGGCGCTCGGCGCAGCCTGTCACGGACGCCAGAACGGCTTGCTGATTTCGCAAGCGATCGACGACCAGCACGTTCCCATATCCTGCAGTTCACGCTCACTCAGGGCCGCAAGATCTCGCCGGAAGCGTGCGCGCGCTCGCCAAATCTGAACGATCGCGAGAATATTCCGAACCGTGACACCCAGCGAGTTCATCGATATTCTTGATTGATGATGAAATCGCTGCCTGCTCTCAGTGTAGCTGCTCGTCATGAGAGCCGCTCCTGACGTTCGCCTTCGATATAAACGCTGATGATCGTATCGTCGGCAGGCTGGTGCTCAGGCGCAACCGATGTGAGCTGGGCTTGAATGCACTTCCACGAACCGTTCTCGAACAGATACGTATCGGTATACATCGTCATGCCGGTCACTTCTTTGCCGTCGCGGCGGCGCTTTGCCGTCGCGGCGGCGCGTATGCTTGTTGGTGGCGCGCACCAGCGCAACATCACCAATGACTGTGATGAGCTCAATACTTAAGATACGCTGCGCGATCCCACCGCTGGCCCGTGGGCCAGATGTTGACGAAGCCGGGATGAAGAATGGCGTCATGCGAGGGCACGTCATTGGTCACAAAGTTATGGATGAAGCGCGCGTTCAACCCGCGCAATTCCTTCATCGTCTCGGCCGATTGATGATTGCGCGGGGCGAGTTGCATTGTCATCTCCCGATTTTTTCAAAGTGCCAGTTCGCGTGCTTTCACCGCAGTCGCGCCGTCCGCCGGATAAAAGCATTCGATCTTCAATTTTTGCAGCGCGGCGTCTGTCGGCATGGCGAGCGTCGTAAAGGTAGAAAAGAAAGCGAGACGAAGGTCGGCTTTCTGAAGCTGCATTGTCATGACCGGAGACGATCCAGCAGGGTTGCGCGGAAGTCTCCATTCGGCCGGCAGGCCCGGATAACTCATGATTTCGTCGAGCAGCTGCGCCGCGACCCTGCTGCCTTGTGCGACTTCGCGATGAAGGATCTGGATCATCTGGCCGGCGAACTCGTCCCAGTTCACGATGAACTGTCGCAGGCCTTTCGGATGGAAAACCACATGCATCGCATTGTCCGTGAGGTCGGATTCCATTTCGAATGACTCGCGAAATGTCTTGAACAGACGCCCAGACGCCTCATTGCGGATGCGGACGTCCCAACGCCCATCAATGACAATTGCGGGGTATGGCTCCTGTTGCCGAAGAATGAAATCCAGTGCCTGTCGCACATGCTGCAAATTATCGGCCGCCAATCCCTGATCGCCATAGGGCGGCACGAAGCCCGCTGCAACGTGCAACGCATTGCGCTCCTCGAGCGGCAAATCCAGCGCGCTTCCAAGCAACTGCACCATCTCGCGGCTTGGCTGCGCGCGTCCAGTTTCCAGAAAGCATAGATGCCTGGCCGATACATTCGCATCGCCCGCCAGTTCGATCTGGGTGAGGCGGCGAACATTTCGCCAATGCTTCAACAAGCTGCTGAAATGTCCCATCGCAGCATCTTGCGAGATTAAGGCTTCGGCGCTCATGGAGGTTAGCCTAGACTTTTAGGTCAGAAGATCAATTACCTCCGACGTAAGTCACGGCGCGCACTACTTAACCTTCCCCCAGCCCGTGCGCGATCACTTTGCGCATGACATTCGGCAGCGCCTCGCCCGGCAATGTCGCCATCGGCACCCAGCGCGTTCCCTCCGGCGCACGGGCGCGCGCGGGAACGTTTGCGGTGTAGACGACAAGCTCTAACGGAAAATGCGTGAACACGTGGGTGACAACGCCTGCCTTGCGATGCCAGCGGGCAATGCCTTTGAGCATCGGTGCCTGCTGCAGCGCCGTCTTGTCGTCTTGCGCGGCGAGCCAGCCTGAGGTCGGCACTTCCGTCATGCCGCCGAGCAGACCTTTGTCGGGGCGGGTGCGAACCAACAGCTCATCGCCCCGCGTGACGACGAACGCCGCCCCTCGGCGCAGCGCCCCGGTCTTTTTCGGCGCCTTGCGCGGAAAAGTCGCCTGATCGCCGCGCGCACGGGCCGCGCAATCATCATAGAGCGGGCACAGCGAACAGGCCGGTTTGTTCGGGGTGCAGATCGAGGCGCCGAGGTCCATCAGGGCCTGCGCGCTATCGCCCGCTCGGGTCGCGCCCAGCAGCGTTGTCGCGAGCTGTCGAATCAACGCTCCTCGACGGCGAACAGCCGCGACACCACGCGCTCGATATTGCCATCGACCGGCATGGCCCGGCGGCCGAATGCGATCGCGGCAATCGCGGAGGCGGTATAGCGACCAATCCCCGGCAGCGATCGCAAACTTTCCTCGGTGTCCGGAAACACACCGCCATGATCGCGCCGCACCGCCACCGCGCAGGCGTGCAAATTGCGCGCGCGCGAATAATAGCCAAGACCGGCCCACATCCGCAGCACGTCGTCGAGCGAGGCGCGGCCGAGCGCGTCGACATCGGGCCAGCGCGCCAGGAATT
>VAZH01000163.1 GCA_005884465.1 Alphaproteobacteria bacterium
TGGATTGCTTCGTCGCGGAGTTCATCATCGGGCCCGCCGAAGGCGGGACCCGTTGGCTCCGCGCAATGACGGTGCGATAGCATGGCATTGATCGGCCGGCTGTTCGTCATTCTGTTCGGATTTCTCGCCGCCTGTCTGGTGGCGGGGATGATCGTGGTCGGCGCGGTGCTGTTTCCGGAATTCAGCGACCTCGGGTCCGGTCCGATTGATCCTGGCGCGCTGGACGTCGTGCTCGGTTTCGGCTTCATCTTTGTCAGCGGTTTTGCCTTGCTGCCGGCGATGATCGTGGTCGCGATCACCGAAGCGTTTCATATCAGGAGCGCATTGGCCTATGCGGTCGGCGGTGGCGTGGTCGGTCTGGCCTGCTATCTCGGCCTGGTCCCGTTCGATCCCGCAACGCTTCGCTTCGACGGCATCGTCCGCCGTCATCTCGAAATCATGACCGGTGCGGGTATCGTCGCCGGTCTCGTCTACTGGATGATCGTGGGCCGTAATGCCGGCGCCTGGCGCGAGCCGCCGCGCCCGGCGCCACAACTGCCGCCGCTGCCGTCGCATTCACGCTCGCCCCCGCCGCCGCCACCGCCGTCATCGTGATTGCGCGACCGTCAGTGCCGCCACAATCGCCGCCGTCATCCTGAGGAGCGGCCTCTTGGCCGCGTCTCGAAGGATTGCCACACGTGTCAGTCATCCTTCGAGGCTCGCAAGCGCTCGCGCCTCAGGATGACGATCACCCTTTTCTTAACGAACCTCCTCGGCTAAACCCCGCGCCATGAACCGAACCGGACTTTTCGTCGCGCTGAGCCTGGCGCTTGTCATCGGACTGCTGTTCGGGATTCATCCCGAGCTCGATTTGAAGCTGGCCGCGTTGTTCTATGATGCCGCGGCAAAATCCTTTCCGCTCAAGCTCAATGCGCTGGCTGCGATCGCGCGCGACGGCGCGATGTGGATCGCCTGGGGGCTGGCGCTGCCGGCGATTGCCGCGCTGGTCATCAAGCTGGCGCGGCCGGACAAACCACTGCTGATATCCGGGCGGGCGATCATCTTCCTGCTCGTCACGCTGGTTCTTTCCGCCGGCGTTCTCACCAATTTAACCTTCAAGAGCTATTGGGGCCGGCCGCGCCCCGTCGTGGTCACGGAGTTCAACGGACCGGAGCCGTTCGTGCCGTGGTGGGACCCGCGCGGCAGCTGCGGGCGAAACTGTTCGTTTTTCTCCGGCGAAGGCGCCACCGCATTCTGGACCTACGCGCCCGCCGCGCTGACGCCGCCAGCATGGCGGCCGCTGGCTTTTGCCGCGGCGACCCTGTTCGGCGTCGTCACCAGCGGGCTGCGGATGGCGTTCGGCGGACATTTTTTCACTGATGTCGCAGCCGCCGGCCTGGTGACATTTTTGGTGATCTGGCTGGCATACCGCTTGATCTACCGCTGGCCATCGACCCGCCTGTCCGACGAGGGCATCGATGCGGCGCTGACGCGGCTTGCCTGGCCCGGCTATCGTCTGGTGCAGCGCTGGCGCGGCCGCGAGGTCGGAGCCAGTCCGACCGCGTGAGCGCTTGCGCAGGAGGCCTTTCCGCCTGTAATCAATTTGCGCGGATTCCGATCGGAAAACCGGTACCCGCCCTCGGATCAAGTCCAAGGGCATGCTTTTGCGGAATGCGCGTGTGTCCCGGCCAATTTCGATTCGACAGGATCTTTCATGAGCAAGGACGTGAAGAAGGTGGTGCTCGCCTATTCCGGCGGCCTCGACACCTCGATCATCTTGAAGTGGCTGCAGACCACCTACGGCTGCGAGGTCGTGACCTTCACCGCCGATCTCGGCCAGGGTGAGGAGCTCGAGCCCGCGCGCCAGAAGGCGCTGCTGCTCGGCATCAAGCCGGAAAATATCTTCATCGAGGACCTGCGCGAGGAATTCGTCCGCGATTACGTGTTTCCGATGTTCCGCGCCAACGCGGTCTATGAGGGGCAGTATCTCCTGGGCACGTCGATCGCGCGGCCCCTGATTGCAAAGAAGCAGATCGAAATCGCCGAAAAAGTCGGCGCCGACGCGGTGTCCCATGGCGCGACCGGCAAGGGCAACGATCAGGTGCGCTTCGAGCTCGGCTATTACGCATTAAGGCCCGACATCACCATCATCGCGCCGTGGCGCGAATGGGACTTTCGCTCGCGCGAGCAATTGATTGCCTTCGCCGAAGCGCATCAAATTCCGATTGCCAAGGACAAACGCAACGAGGCGCCGTTTTCGGTCGATGCCAACCTGTTGCACACTTCCAGCGAAGGCAAGATTTTGGAAGATCCCGCGCAGGAAGTGCCCGATTACGTCTATTCGCGCACCGTCGATCCCGAGAAGGCGCCGGATCAGGCCACCATCATTTCAATCGATTTCGAAAAGGGTGATGCGGTCGCGATCGACGGCAAGAAATTATCGCCCGCAACCCTGCTGACAAAACTCAACGAACTCGGCCGCGCCAACGGCGTCGGGCGGCTCGATCTCGTCGAAAATCGTTTCGTCGGCATGAAGTCGCGGGGAATGTACGAGACGCCGGGCGGTACCATCATGCTTAGCGGCCATCGCGCCATCGAATCCATCACGCTCGATCGCGGCGCCGCCCATCTCAAGGATGAGCTGATGCCGAAATATGCCGAACTCGTTTACAACGGCTTCTGGTTCGCGCCGGAGCGCGAGATGCTGCAGGCGGCGATCGATCACAGCCAGCAATACGTCACCGGCCGCGTGCGGCTGAAACTCTACAAAGGCAACGTCATTGTGGTCGGACGCGAGAGCAAGTACTCGCTGTACGATCAGGACCTCGTCACCTTCGAGGAAGGCGCGGTCGCCTACGATCACCGCGACGCCGCGGGCTTCATCAAGCTCAACGCCTTGCGACTGCGCACGCTCGGCCAGCGCAGGAAGAAGCTGGGACTGTAGGCAAGAGCTCTCTCCGTATGTCGTCCCCGCGAAAAGCGGGGACCCATAACCACCAGCATTTGTATCGACAGAAGCCGTCTCCCCGAGTGCCCCGAGAAAGGCCGCGGCGTATGGGTCCCTGCTTTCGCAGGGACGACCCCCTGAGAGGTATCGAATAAAAAATGGCCGGGATTGGGCCCGGCCATTTTCATTCGGAAGGCGACATCCTCACCGCGGCGGCGCGGTGCCCGGGGGCGGTGGCGGCAGCGATGCCGTTCCGCCGTTGAGCAAGGGCGTGATGCGGCGGATGGTGACGCGGCGGTTGATGCGGCTTGGCCCGTCGGTCTGTTCCTTGAGATATTGCTCGCCGTAGCCTTGCGAAGTCAGGTTTTCCGCAGGCACGCCGAATTGCTGCGTCAGCAAGGTGGCCGTGGATTCGGCGCGCCGGTCCGACAGCGAGAGATTGTCGACGTCCGATCCGACCGCGTCGGTGTGGCCCTCGATCAGGAACACCTCGCGCGGATTGCGCTGGATGGCGCGGTTCAGCCCATCCGCGATCACCTGCAGCTTTGCCGCCTGATCGGGCGGAATCTCCCACGATCCGCTTTCGAAGTTGATGCTGTTGACATCGACGCTCGGCATCAACTGGCGCACCGAGGGGCTGTAGCGGATTTCGTCGAGCGAATAACGCCGCGCGACCCGCTCCACCGGCGGCGCCAGCATGGTCTCGTAGATCACGTCAGGCGGCGCATCGTCGGCTTCGACGATGTAACGATTGTACGGAATACGGATCACCGGCGGCGGCAGGTCGACGTAGAAACCGCCGACCGCGCGGGGATCGCGATAGCTATTGTCGATGATGATGATCTCGCGGCCCCGCTCGTCGCGGCGAATCCGCCGCAGCAGCTGGCCGTCGCGGCCGGTGACGGTGATGATCCGCGTGCCGTCGGGCCGAACCACGATGGTACGGGTCTCGCCGCCGACCTGTTGGGTCTGGATGTCGCGCGCGCCGTAACGGAAGCGTTCCAGTTCGTTGTGACGAACGAAAGACTGGCCGCTCGGATCGCGAACGATGATCCGGCCGGGCTCGGTGATGACGGTGCGTCCGCCTTCCTGGGTCTCCCGCCGCGCGCTGCGGAAGTCATCGAGGCGTTGCGGTCCCTGTGGCGCGGCACCCGGAGCAACCGGTGTCAGCGCTTGGGCTGGCGGTGGTGGGGCCGGAAGCGGCGCGGCGACCGTGGGCGGTGCGCGGCGCACTAACGGCGCGGCTCCGGGCGGCAGTGAGGTCTGCCCACCGGCTCCGCCAGGTGGCGGTGCGGCATTCGGCCCCGGAGTGCCCGGCGGCGTGTCGGTGCGCGGCGGTGACGGCGGCGTACCCCCTCCGCCGGTGGGCGGTGCTGCCGGAGACGGAGTTGGACTCGAGGGCGCTGCGCCAGAGGGCGGCGTTGGACTCGGCGGCGCGGCGGCGGGCGGGGTCGGCGATCCCGAAGGTGCTTGTTTTGCGCCCGCTGGCGGTGCGGACGGCGGCGGCGTTGGAGTCGGCGCTGCTGCAGGCGGGGTGGGCGGCGCCGGAGGCGATTGTTTGGCGCCGGGCGGCGGTACGGGAGATGGCGCGCTTTTCTGCTGAGTTTGCGGTGCGGGCGCGGCGCTTGGCGGGGCCGGTGGTTTTGGCGGCGCAGGTGGCGCTGCCGCTGGCGGCGGCGTGGGACGCGGTGGAGGCGCCGCTGAAGGCGGAGCGGGATGCGGCGCAGGTGCCGCCGCAGGAGGTTGTGGCGTGGGACGTGGCGGAGGGGGCGCAGGAGGTTGCGGCGCGGGACGAGGCGGAGGCGCCGCAGCCGGCGGTGGCGTGGGTCGGGGCGGCGGCGCTGCCGCCGGAGGCGGTGCGGCAGCAGGAGGCGCGGGGCGCGGCGGCGGTGCCGCTGCGGGGGGCGGTGCTGCAGGCGGTGCCGGACGCGCCGGTGGTTGAGCCGCGGGCGGCGCACCCTTCGGCGGTGCTTTAGGTTTTCCGTCGGGACCAAGCTCCTCCTTGGCCTGCGCCACAACCAGCGGTGCGGTCTGCGCATACGATGCAGTGCTTGCGAATTGCATTGCCGTAAGCGCTGTCGTGGCAAGCAGTACGAGACGGAGTCTTGTCATGATGGTTGGGTCCCGGAAAAAATCTGCAACAAGCTCTGGCGATCAACGAATAAGGTTAGGCCGGATTGTGGCCGCCTTCGAAGACGGACTCGATTTTATTTCTGACAAAAGAAAGTCTCGCTGCGCCCCTGTTCATTGCGCATTCAGACGATCATTTCAAACGAACTTCCACATTGTCCTCTGCGGCATATCGGGTGTGCCCGGATTCAGATCGAGCTGAGAGCCCGGTAAATCGACGATCCCCCATCGGTGGGAGAAGGCGCAGGCGGGCCTTTAGGTCCGCGCACCGGCAATTCATCCGGCCTGTTGCCCGGCAGCTCGTCAGGCCGTGGCGGCTCGCCGGGATCCCGTAGGGGCGGCGGCACCTCAGGCCGTGGACTCCCTGGCGGGCTTTCCTGCGGCGGCTCCGACGGCTGTCCCGGCTTGATCGGTGGATCCTCTTGCGGATCGATCGGCGTTTGGCTCATCCGGGACAACGGCGCGGCGAGGGCAATGTTCCTCCACGCTGAGCATCATGCTGTTCGATTTCACTCGTGCGCGTGACACACGGCCTCGATATTGTGGCCATCCGGATCGAGCACGAACGCGGCGTAATAATCGGGATGATAATGCGCACGAATGCCGGGCGCTCCGTTGTCCCGTCCACCCGCGGCCATGGCGGCCTTGTAAAAGGCCTCGACTGAGGCACGATCCATTGCAACGATGGCGACATGCAGCGGCTTGTTCAACCCGCCTTCACCGCCGATCCAGAAATCCGGCTTGCCGTTGGCGCCGAACCCGGCCGCGGGATCGTGGCCGGTCTGTTGCTGCATCACCTCGATGACGAGGCTGTACCCAAGAGGCGCCAGCGCCTTCGCATAAAACGCCTTCGCGCGTTCATAGTCGGAAACCGGAAAGCCGATGTGGTCGATCATCGAAATCTCCCTTGGGTTTCAGGCGTCAGCGCTTTTCGGTTCTGATTAGTAGCGTATTGCTGCGCGTCGTGCTGGTCTCGGTGTAGCCCCGCGCGCGCATGTCGGCGATGCAATCCTCCAACCATTCGTTGCGCGACAAATGCTCGATCACCACCGCGCGCGGCCACAGCGCGTGCGGCGCTTGCCTGAAAAAGCCGGTCAGTACGCGATCCTCATAACCTTCGACATCGATCTTCAGCGCATCGATGTGCGAAATCCCGGCGCCGTCGAGGATGCGCTGCAGCTGCAACGACCGCACCTTGATGGCATTGCTAGAGCGTTCACCTGACACGATGTGGCTGGCGCCGAGATTGTCGCCGTCGGTCTCGATCATCAATTCGCCGTCGCAAGGACCGGCAGCAGCCGCCACGAGCGTAACCTGCGTATAGCCGGACGCGGCACGGTTGAACGCCAGTCGCGCGTGGGTGACGGGATGGGGCTCGATCGCGATCACTGTTCCGCCTGCGCCGACGTGACGCGCCATCACCATGGCGTAGGTGCCGACATTGGCGCCGACATCGACGAACACGCCGCCGACGGGCGTGTGCGCGCGCAGAAAATCCAGTTCCTCGAGATTGTAGTCGGGATTGAGCAACGCGCCGCGCTCGGTGGCGCTGGTCTGGTGATAGAATCGAAACGACGCGCCCTGATATTGGACGTCGACTGGACCCGCGCGCAGCAGGTTGACCAGCCGCGACAGCATCGGGCGGAACGCGCCGCGCTTCAGCCGCGAGCGCTGCGCAAGCGAAATGATCGCAGCTTGCGCGCGCGTCGGCGCGAACGCGCCGAAAGGCGGAAGCGATGGATCGCTGTCGGGAGTCAAAAGGGATGTCCTCGCTGAAAGCGGCGCATGCATAGCCGGTTTTAGGCGCGACTCCAACGGTATCGTCGCCCCTGCGAAAGCAGGGGTCCATACGCCGCGGCTTCTCGATTTTGGGCGATCGAAGTTGATACCTTTAGTAAAAACGCAGGCCGGGTGGCTATGGGTCCCTGCTTTTGCAGGGACGACGGAGAGTTCTACTGCGCTTCCGCTTACGCCGCCTTGTTCGACGCCGCCTTGCGATGGCGCAGGAAGCGGCCCAGCAGCCGGCGCTTGCCGTTGCGCGGAATGAGATCGATGTCGCGGACGAGTTTCGCGCCGCCCTTGCGCCGCTCGAGCACGATCTTGCGGCTGTGGAAGGCCTCGAGCTCGGCGCGATGGCCGACGCTGACGACGGTGGCTTTGGGCAGCTCCCTGGTCACCAGCTCCATCATCTTGTCCTGGCTCTTTTCATCGAGTGCCGAGGTCGCCTCATCGAGCACGATGATGTCGGGGTTATGAAGGAACAGCCGCGCGAAGGCGAGCCGCTGCTTTTCACCTCCGGACAGCGTTTGGTCCCAAGGCCCATCTTCCTCGATCTTGTCCTTCAGATGAGCCAGGCCCACCTTGTCGAGGGCTTCGCCGATTTGCTCTACGGTCCAATCCTCGGCGGCGGCGGGATAGGCGGCGGCACGGCGCAACGTGCCCTGGGGTACGTAAGGCTTTTGCGGGAGCATGAACAAGCGGCGGTCTGGATGCAAATTGATGCTGCCGCCGCCCCATGGCCATAGCCCCGCGATTGCGCGCACCAGCGTGCTCTTGCCGGTGCCGGATTCACCGGCCACCAGCAGCCGCTCGCCGGGTTCGATCACCACTTCCGCTTCCCCCACCACCGCCGTGCCATCGTCGAGCGTCACAGACAGATCCTGCAGGCTGAGAATAGCGTCGCCTTCGGTTTCGCCGCGCTCGATGCGGCCGACGCCGTCGCCACGCTCGGCACGCTCGAGGCCATCGAGCGACATCATCAGCGAAGCGATACGACGCGCGCAGGCGTTCCAGTCGGCGAGCCGCGGATAATTGTCGACCAGCCAGCCGAACGCGCTCTGCACGATCGTGAAGGCGGACGCCGCCTGCATCACCTGTCCCAATGTCATGCTGCCGTCGAGAAATTTCGGCGCACAAAGCAGCACCGGCACCACCGGCGCGATCAGGCTGGATCCCTGCGACACCAGCGTGGTGCGCATGTGCTGGCCGGCGAGCCGCGCCCATTGCCGCAGGACTTTGCCGAAGGTCCGGTCGATGCCGTCGCGCTCTTCCTGCTCGCCTCCCAACAGCGCGATGCTTTCGCCGTTCTCGCGCACGCGGGTAAGCGTATAGCGGTACTCGGCCTCGGCTTGATTCTTGTCTTCGGAAACCTGCACGAAGCCGCGTCCGATCGTGGCGATCGAACCCGAGGCAATCGCCGCGTAGAGCACCGCCGCAATCACGAGAAAGCCGGGAATCGTGATGGTCGATCCTGCGACTGTGACCGTCAGGGCGCCGCCGATCGTCCAAAGCACCACGATGAATGTCGTCGCGGACAGGAATGCCGAAGTAACGCCGGCGGCGAAATCCACTGGCGAATCGGTGGCGATCCGCAAATCCTCGGCGATGCGATATTCGGGATTCTGGTGATCGCCGCTGACCAGATTGAGTTGGTAATAGCGGCCGTTGGTCAGCCAGCGCGACACCACGGAATCGGTCAGCCAGGCGCGCCAGCGGCGCTGGATACTCATGCGCGCGACGACCTGGGCCATGCCGAGCGCAACGCTGCCGAACGCCAGCGGGAAAAACACCGCGCTCAGGTAATATACGGTTGCCGAATCGTGCCTCTCTAGGGCGTCGAAGATCGCCCGATTCCAGACGTTGATACCGTATTGCAAGCCGACATTGGCAACGATCAGGATCAAAAGGCCGATCGATAATATCCATGCCAGCCGGTCGCCGTTCTTTCCCCAAAATCCCCTGGCGCTGATCCAGAACCGCGTCAGCAGATAATCCTTGCGCGCCTGCTCGGCTTCTTCCGGAGACATGTCCGGCTCGGGTTCGAGCACTTCGGGCGGGGGCGGCTCGACGTGGTCGCCGTCTTCCGCGACCACCTCCTTGATCGGTGATTTCTTCGCGGCAGCTCTGGATTTAGCAGCGGGATTTGCCATCACCCGATAATTCGAAGAAAATCAAAAGGTTCCTTCGGGTTCCAAAAGGGGGCAGCCGTCATCCTGAGGTGCGAGCCAGACGGCGCTTCCGCCGTCTGGCGAGCCTCGAAGGATGACAGTGGAATGTGTTGCCATCCTTCGAGGCCGTCGCGAGTGCGACGGCACCTCAGGATGACGGCGGAATGCGCAGTTCGCGCGCGAAGACGCTTGGCCGGGACGACGTCAAGGGACGCCGCCTAAATCTGCCGCTCGACCAGCTTCAGCTTGAGTTCGGCAATCGCCTCGGAGGGATTGAGGCTCTTCGGGCAGGCCTTGGCGCAGTTCATGATGGTGTGGCAGCGATACAGCCTGAACGGATCTTCGAGATCGTCGAGCCGCTCGCCGGTCGCCTCATCGCGGCTGTCCTTGACCCAGCGTGTCGCCTGCAGCAATGCCGCGGGCCCCAGGAAACGCTCGCTGTTCCACCAATAGCTCGGGCATGAGGTCGAGCAGCAGGCGCAGAGAATGCATTCGTAGAGGCCGTCGAGCTTTTCGCGGTCCTCGTGGCTCTGCCGCCATTCCTTCTGCGGCGTCGGCGAGGTGGTCTTCAGCCACGGCTCGATCGAAGCATATTGCGCGTAGAAATTGGTCAGATCGGGCACCAAATCCTTCACCACCGGCTGATGCGGCAGCGGATTGATCTTAACCGCGCCGTCCTTGACGTCGTGCATCGACATGGTGCAGGCCAGCGTGTTCTGGCCGTCGATGTTCATGGCGCAGGAGCCGCAGACGCCCTCGCGGCAGGAGCGGCGGAACGTCAATGTCGGGTCGATGTGGTTCTTGATCCAGATCAGGCCATCGAGAACCATCGGCCCGCAATCCTGCGTGTCGACAAAATAGGTATCGATACCGGGATTTTTGCCGTCGTCCGGGTTCTTGAATTCGCGCGTCTCGGTCGCGCCCGCCGGCTTCGGCCAGGTCTTGCCGCCGGTGATTTTCGAGTTTTTCGGAAGCGCGAATTCAACCATGCTTTCAAGCCTTCGCTATCGTCATCAATACACCCTTGCCTTCGGCGGGATGTACTGCACGTCATTGGTCATCGTGTAGTCGTGCACCGGGCGATAATCGATCGAGGTATTGCCGCCATCGTCGATCCACGCCAGTGTGTGCTTCATCCAGTTCTTGTCGTCGCGCAGCGGGAAATCCTCACGCGCATGCGCGCCGCGGCTTTCCGAACGGTTCGCGGCCGAGTCCATCGTCACCACCGCCTGCACGATCAGATTGTCGAACTCCAGCGTCTCCACCAGATCGGAATTCCAGGTCAGCGAGCGGTCGGTCACCGAGATGTCACTGATGCCGCTGTGAACCTTGTGAATCAGGTTTTGACCTTCCTGCAGCACCTCGCCGGTGCGGAACACCGCGCAGTTGTTCTGCATCACATGCTGCATGCTGTCGCGCAGTTTTGCCGTAGGAGTATTTCCGGCGGCGTGGCGGAAATGATCGAGCCGCCCGAGGGCCTGGTCGGCGGAGGTCGCCGGCAGTTCCGGCTGCTTGCCGCTCGGCGTCAGCTTTTCGGCGCAGCGCAACGCGGCGGCGCGGCCGAACACCACGAGATCGATCAGCGAATTGGAGCCGAGCCGGTTGGCGCCGTGCACCGAGACGCAAGCCGCTTCGCCGAGCGCCATCAGTCCCGGCACGACGGCATTGTCGTCGCCGTTCTTCTTGGTCAGCACCTCGCCGTGATAATTGGTGGGAATGCCGCCCATGTTGTAGTGCACCGTCGGAGCGATCGGGATCGGCTCGCGTGTCACGTCGAC
>VAZH01000001.1 GCA_005884465.1 Alphaproteobacteria bacterium
GAGAAATTTCTGATGATGAGACCAAATTGATCCGAGAGGTGGCGATTTGGTATCAGTCCGACAAATTTCTCTACGTTGCCAAAGCGGCGAACCAGATGAAGTCCCGCGTTGTCGCGATCGACCTCAAACTTGTGCGGAGCATCCACTACCTGCCCATGCATGTGAAGGTTGTCTCGGGCTCGCTTATCAAAGGCATTTATCCGCCGTGATCCCTACACCCCGCCGGGATAATTCGGGCTTTCGCGGGTGATGGTGACGTCGTGGACGTGGCTTTCGCGCAAGCCGGATCCGGTGATGCGCACGAACTGCGCCTTCTCACGGAACTCGGCAAGGTTTTTCGCCCCGACATATCCCATCGCCGCCCGCAGGCCGCCCGCGAGCTGATGCATGACGTTGCCGACCGGGCCCTTGTAAGGCACCTGGCCCTCGATACCCTCCGGCAGCAGCTTGAGCGTGTCCTGGATGTCCTGCTGGAAGTAACGGTCGGCGGAGCCGCGCGCCATCGCCCCCACCGAGCCCATGCCGCGATAGGCCTTGTAGGAGCGGCCCTGCCACAGAAACACTTCGCCCGGGGTCTCGTCGGTGCCGGCCAGCAAGGAGCCGACCATTGCGATGTCGGCGCCGGCGGCGAGCGCCTTGGCGAGATCGCCGGAATACTTGATTCCGCCATCGGCGATCACGGGGATATCGGCCTTCTTCGCGGCTTCAACCGCATCCATGATCGCGGTGAGCTGCGGCACGCCGACACCGGCCACAATTCGTGTGGTGCAGATCGAACCGGGACCGATGCCGACCTTGATCGCGTCGGCTCCGGCATCGATCAGCGCCTGCGCGCCCTCTTTCGTCGCGATATTGCCGGCGATGACCTGCACGGCATTGGAGAGCCGCTTGATGCGGTTGACGGCCTCCAGCACCCGTGAGGAATGTCCGTGCGCGGTGTCGACGACGATCAGGTCCACGCCAGCGTCGATCAGCCGCTCGGTGCGATCGAAACCGTCTTCGCCGACGGTGGTTGCGGCCGCGACACGAAGGCGCCCTTGCGCATCCTTGCAGGCCAGCGGATGCGCGACGGCCTTTTCCATGTCCTTGACGGTGATGAGGCCGACACAGCGATATTGATCGTCGACCACAAGCAACTTCTCGATTCTGTATTTGTGCAGCATGCGCTTGGCTTCGTCCTGGCTGACGCCTTCGCGCACCGTCACGAGGTTCTCGTGCGTCATCAGCTCGGAGACTTTCTGATGCGGGTCGGTGGCAAAGCGCACATCGCGGTTGGTGAGAATGCCGACCAGTTTTCCCGGCACGCCCTTGGCGGCGCCGGTGACGACCGGAATGCCGGAGAAACCGTGATCCTTCATCAGCGTCATCGCGTCCGACAGCTTCGCGTCGGGACCGATGGTCAAGGGATTGACCACCATCCCGGATTCGAACTTCTTGACCTGCCGCACCTGGGCAGCCTGGCCGTCGGGATCAAAATTGCGGTGGATGACGCCGATGCCGCCCGACTGCGCCATGGCGATCGCCATCCGCGCTTCGGTGACGGTGTCCATCGCGGACGCAATGATAGGGATGTTAAGTGGAATGGTGCGGGTGACGCGGGAGCGGATATCGACCTCGGAGGGCAGGATATCCGAAAGGCCGGGTTTCAGAAGCACGTCGTCGAACGTATAGGCTTCGCGAATCCCCTGAAGTCCTTGTGCCAGCGCCATTACCAACTCCATTCGGCGGCCCGTTCGCCGCGATACGATCTCGGGATGAACGTCTCCTTCGGCGACGCTATCGGCATCGCCGTCGAATCGAGCCCATCGGTAGGGTTGGCGGTGGTCGATAGCATGGCCCCATGACAATTCAAAGGGGCCGCTGGCTCAAATCCCGTTTCAGCGCGGGTAACCCGGCGGCGGCCCGTGCTGGCGGATCGCTTCCACCACCTCCCGGTGCCGGCGCTCCTCCCGTTTCATATGGACCGCGATCACCGCGTGCGCCGACGGCACCAGCCACAGGACGTGAAAAACCAGCCCGAAAATCGCGCAAAACACGATCAGCACCAGATTGAAAATCGCCGAGAAAGGCTGCCCGTTCAGGAGCAGCCCGAGCGGCGGCAGCAAGGCAGCGAGGACATAGATCATCGTCAGATCTCCGGCGGCGTCCGGGATTATTGTCACGCAGATTTAGGTGGTTTCCGGCGTTCCGCAATGGCCTGTGCGGCAACGGGGTGATACAGCCCGTTCTCCTCCCTCCTGTCGCTTCCTGAATCTCCATGAAAAAAGAACGCCTGATCCCGCTCATCGTGGCCACCGCCCTGTTCATGGAAAACATGGATTCGACGGTGATCGCGACTTCGCTTCCGGCGATCGCGGCGGATATCGGCACCAGCCCGCTGACGCTGAAGCTCGCCATCACCTCGTATCTGTTGTCGCTCGCGGTATTCATCCCGGCAAGCGGCTGGACCGCCGATCGCTTCGGCGCCCGCATGGTGTTCAGTCTCGCGGTCGCCGTTTTCATGATCGGCTCGATCGGTTGCGCGCTGTCCTCCTCGGTCAACCATTTTGTGATCGCGCGCATCCTGCAAGGCGCCGGCGG
The DNA here is from genome assembly GCA_005884465.1 of Alphaproteobacteria bacterium. Lineage (GTDB taxonomy): Bacteria > Pseudomonadota > Alphaproteobacteria > Rhizobiales > Xanthobacteraceae > Bradyrhizobium. The sequence goes on from VAZH01000001.1 coordinate 2,581, forward strand.
CGCGATGATGACGCCGGTCGGACGGCTGGTGCTGCTGCGCTCTATTGACAAGAGCGCGCTTGTCAACGCGATGGCGTGGGTCACCGTGCCGGCGCTGATCGGGCCGGTAATCGGTCCGCCGCTCGGCGGCTTCATCACCACCTATTTCTCGTGGCACTGGATCTTCCTGATCAACATTCCGATCGGCCTCATCGGCATCTTCATGGCGCTGCGCTACATCGACCCGATCCGCAGCGAGGACCCCGAACGGTTCGATCTCTACGGGCTGGTGCTCGCGGGAATAGGCCTTGGTGGCATCGCGTTCGGGCTTTCGGTCGCAGGCCTCAATCTGTTGCCCTGGCCGAGCGTTGCCGCTCTCGTGGTGATCGGATCGATTTCGATGACGCTCTATGTGATCCACGCCAGGCGAACCGGATCGCCGGTACTCGATTTTTCGCTGCTGCGACTGCCGACACTGCGCGCCAGCATCATCGGCGGATTTCTGTTTCGCCTCGGCATCGGCGCACTGCCGTTTCTGCTGCCGCTGTTGATGCAGGTCGGATTCGGCCTGTCGCCGTTTCAATCCGGATTGGTGACGTTTGCCTCCGCGGTCGGCGCGATGGGCATGAAGACGCTGGCGGCGCGCATCATCCGGACTTTCGGCTTCCGCAATATCATGGTGGTCAACGCGATCGTGAGTTCGCTGCTTCTCGCAGCCTCCGCGCTGTTCACGGCATCGACGCCGCTGCTCCTGATCATGATCATTCTCGTGGTCGGCGGCTTCTTCCGCTCGCTGCAGTTCACCGCCATCAACACCGTCGCCTATGCCGAGGTCGAGCCGGCGCAGATGAGCCGGGCCACCACTCTGGTCAGCGTCAACCAGCAACTGGCGATCTCCGCCGGCGTTGCCGTCGGCGCGTTCTCGGTGGAAGCCACCATGATGGTGCGCCATGTCAGCGAGTTGAGCGCGGCGGAGTTTCCGCCGGCGTTCATCGTCGTCGCGATCATCTCCGCGGCGTCGACTTATTTCTTCTGGCAAATGCCTGACGATGCCGGGCACGAAATCTCCGGCCGCAAGGCGGTCGAGATTTCCAGCCGCAAGGGCGCGGCGAAAGCCGCCGCCAAGGCCGCCAGCGAAACCACCGAAGACGCGAGGGATCAAAGGCTGTGAGAGGTGGCAGGCGACGACCTAGAAGTTCATCATGCCCGGCCGTAGCAGTCTGCCTTGCGCAGACTGCGTAAACTTGTCTGCGATGCCGGCCATCCACGTCTTTTTTGATCGTGCAGCAAAAGTAAGCGTGGATGGCCGGGACGTCTAGCGAAGACGCGCTTCGCGCTTTTGCCCGGCCATGACGCGGTGAGAGCACGCTATGGTTCCGGGCGATCTTTAGGCTGCCCCCGAAATCCCATCGCCAGCACATAGCGTTCGGAAGAGTCCTGCCGGCTCGAGGCCGGCTTGACGTGGCGGACGCTGGCAAAATCGCGCTTCAATTGCGCCAGCAATTCGGCATCCGCGCCGCTCTGAAACACTTTTGCAACAAACGTTCCGCCGGGATTGAGCACGTCGGACGCAAAGGCAGCCGCGCCTTCGACGAGACCCAGAATGCGCAGCTGATCGGTTTTGCGATGGCCGGTGGTGTTGGCGGCCATGTCGGACAGCACGACATCCGCGCGGCCGCCTATCATCTTTAGCAATCGGCCTGGCGCGTCCTCCTTAAGAAAATCGAGCTGCGCAAAGCTGACGCCTGGTATCTCCGGCATCTCCAGAAGGTCGATCGCGACCACCTTGCCCCTGCGATCGGCCGCGCCGACACGCTTTGCGGCAATCTGACTCCAGCCGCCCGGCGCAGCACCGAGATCGACCACTGACATGCCGGGTTTGAGGAAATGATATTTGTCGTCGATTTCGATCAATTTATAGGCCGCGCGCGAGCGCAATCCCTCCCGCCTGGCCTGCGCCACATAGGGATCGTTGAGTTGCCGCTCCAGCCAGAGTTTTGAGGACAGCTTGCGCTTGCCGCCGGTCTTGACCGTGACGTGCAACCGCCCGGTGGTATCTTTCGCCATCATTCAGGCTCTAGCATATCGCCAGCCGGCGCGCCTATCGGCATCCGCCGAGAGCGCCGTCCTCGCGCATCATCTCGACCAGCATGCCCTCGCGCAGGCCGCGATCGGCGACGCGCAGGCGCGGCAGCGGGAACGCATTGCGGATTGCGTCGAGGATGGCGCAGCCCGCCAGCACCAAATCGGCGCGTTCGACGCTGATGCAATTGTTGTTGGCGCGTTCCTGATAGCTCATGCCGAGCAGGCACGCGATGGTCGCGGTGATGTCCGCATCGCTCATCCAGATGCCATCGACCCGGCGGCGATCGTACCGCGCCAGATTGAGATGGACGCCGGCCAGCGTGGTCACCGTGCCGGAGGTGCCGAGCAGGTGCATATTCCTTAAGCCGCCGCCGTGCTCAGCCGCAAACGGTGCGATGTATTGCGCGACCTCCTGCACCATCATCGCATAGGATTGCGCCGTGACGTCTCTGCCGCCGAAATGCTCGGCCAAAGTGACGACGCCGAGCGGGATCGACATCCAGGCCTTGATGCGGGGTGCTGCGGCCTGCTCGTCCGGATCGCGCGCGATGCGAACCAATTCCGTCGAGCCGCCGCCGATATCGAACAGGATGGCGCCGCGCCCTTGCGGATCGAGCAGCGGCGAGCAGCCGATCACAGCGAGCGCCGCCTCGGTCTCGCGATCGATCACTTCAAGCCGGATGCCGGTCTCGGCCGCGACCCGGTCCCGAAAGCCGTCGGCGTTCGACGCCGCGCGGCAGGCTTCGGTCGCGATCAGCCGCAGGCGTTTTGCCTTTCTGGAGTGGATTTTGTCGCGGCAGATACTGAGCGCGGCGATCGCGCGCTCAATCGCGGCGTTGCTGATGCAGCCGGTCGCCGAAATGCCCTCCCCTAGCCGGATGATCCGCGAGAATGAATCGACCACGCGAAATCCGTCGTCGGTCGGACAGGCGATCAGCAGGCGGCAATTGTTGGTGCCAAGGTCCAGCGCCGCGTAGACGCCGGTTCCCGCGGCCGGGGCGGCCGCGACCGGCCGCTGCAGCCCACTGCGCGGCACCTGGTCCTCGCCGCTGCGCGGCCTTTGGCCTTCGTCTTCGCGCGGCACGGGGCCATCGCGAAGCCGCGTGTCCTCATCCATTCAAAATGTCTTTCCGCGGCCAATTGAGGCCGACGAGGAATTTCCGTTCACGGAAACTTTAGCAGCGCGGAGCGACGGCGCAACAGCCCTGACATGGCAGCATGCCCAATCAGGCGTTGTCGTTCGGATATGGGTGCGTTATCTGGATGCGGGCCCCCGCGAAATCGCGCGAAAACCGGGCATTTCAGGTGTCTTTCAATGCAAGATCATACGTCTTCATCTGCTCTTGAAAACGCTATCGCACTGCAAAAATTCGGCGTCGGGCAGCCGGTCCGCCGCAAGGAAGATGACACGCTGGTGCGCGGCAAAGGCAAATACACCGACGATTTCAATCTGCCTGGCCAGGCCTATGCCTGGATCGTGCGCTCGACCCATGCCCACGGGATCATCCGCGGCATCGACACGTCAGCCGCCAAAACGATGCCCGGCGTGCTCGGCGTCTGGACCGGCGCCGACCTCGCCGCCGCGAACTACGGCCCCTACACCTGCGGCCTGCCGCTGAAGAGCCGCGACGGCACGCCGCTATTGCAGACCAACCGTACCGCGCTGATGACCGACAAGGTGCGCTATGTCGGCGATCCCGTGGCGTTCGTGGTTGCCGAGACACTGGCGCAAGCGCGCGATGCCGCGGAGGCCGTTGTGGTGGATATCGATCCGCTGCCGGCCGTCACCGAGCCTGAGGAAGCGGCAAAACCCGGCGCGCCGCAGCTCTACGATCACATCCCCAACAATGTGGCGCTGGATTACCATTATGGCGACACCGCCAAGGTCGACGCCGCCTTCGCCAGCGCCGCGCATGTCACAAAACTCGATATCGTCAACACCCGCGTCGCGGTGGTGGCGATGGAACCGCGTGCGGGCCTCGCATCTTACGACAAAGCGAGCGAGCGCTACACGATCCAGGTTCCGACCCAGGGCGTCGCCGGCAATCGCATGAACCTCGCCAGGAACATCCTGAAAGTTCCGAACGAGAAGGTGCACCTGCTGACGCCCAATGTCGGCGGCTCGTTCAGCATGAAGAACATCAACTATCCCGAATATCTCTGCATTCTGCATGCAGCCAAGACGCTGAACCGTCCGGTGAAATGGACCGACGAGCGCTCGACCAGCTTCCTTTCCGACAGCCATGGCCGCGCGCAGCAGATTCACGCCGAGCTTGCGCTCGATGCCGAAGGCAAGTTCCTCGCGGTCAAGGTTTCGGGCTACGGCAATCTCGGCGCCTACATCACCGGCGTCGCGCCAAGTCCGCTGTCGCTCAATGTCGGCAAGAATCTCGCCAGCGTCTATCGCACGCCGCTGATGACCGTCGACATCAAGACGGTATTGACCAACACCACGCTGATGGGCGCCTATCGCGGCGCCGGACGTCCCGAGGCGAATTACTTCATGGAGCGGCTGATCGATCGCGCGGCCGACGAGATGGGCGTCAACAGGCTGACCTTGCGCAAGCGCAATTTCATCAAGCCGGCGCAAATGCCATTCGAAGCTTCGTCCGGCGTCACCTACGACAGCGGCGATTTCCAGGGCGTGTTCAACAAGGCGCTCGAGATTTCGGATCACGCCGGTTTTGCCAAGCGGAGAAAGGAGAGCCGCAAGCGCGGCAAGCTCCGGGGCATTGCCGTCGGCTCCTATCTCGAAGTCACCGCACCTCCCGGGGTCGAGCTCGGCAAGATCGTGTTCGAGGATGAAGGCTCGGTCCGGCTGATCACCGGGACGCTCGATTATGGCCAGGGTCACGCGACGCCGTTCGCGCAGGTGCTCTCGGCGCAACTTGGCGTGCCTTTTGAAAGCATAAAACTCGAGCAGGGCGACAGCGACCTCGTGCATACCGGCAGCGGCACCGGCGGCTCGCGCTCCATCACGGCCACGGGGATGGCGATCGTCGAAGCCTCAAGACTGATCATCGAGAAGGGCAAGCGCGCGGCGGCGCATCTGATGGAAGCCTCCGAAGCCGACATCGAATTTGCGAATGGCCGTTTCACCATCGCCGGCACCGACCGCAGCATCGACATCATCGAGCTGGCGCGCCGCTTGCGCGAGGGCAAGATGCCGGAGGGCGTGCCGGCCTCGCTCGACGTCGACCATACCACCGAGCCGATACCATCGACCTTCCCCAACGGCTGCCACGTCGCGGAAGTCGAAATCGATCCCGAAACCGGCATCGTGCAGATCGTCCGCTATACCGGCGTCAATGACTTCGGCACCATCGTCAATCCGTTGCTCGTGGCCGGACAAATGCATGGCGGCGTTGCGCAAGGCATCGGACAGGCGCTGATGGAATGCGTCAGCTACGATTCAAACGGCCAGCCAATCACCGGCTCGTTCATGGACTATGCGCTGCCGCGCGCCGAAGACGTTCCTGTCATGGCGGTCGGCGATCATCCGGTGCCTGCCAAATCCAATCCGCTGGGCACCAAGGGCTGCGGCGAAGCCGGCTGCGCCGGCAGCCTCGCCACCATCGTCAACGCGGTAGTCGATGCGCTCTCCGAATACGGCATCGCGCATATCGACATGCCGCTGACGCCAGAGCGCGTCTGGCGGGCGATCAGGGACGCGAAGGCGAAGGCGGCGTGAGGCGCGGAATGCGCCACACCAACACTCGTCATACGCGGGCTTGACCCGCGTATCCATCGATCTTCATAAGAGTCGTGGGAAGAAGATGGATGGCCGGGTCAAGCCCGGCCATGAAGAATTATTGCGTACAAGACGCTACGCCGCGGTCTGTTCGCGCGGCTGGTAGATCGCGATGTGCTGGCAATGCGCTACAGGCGCGCGGCCGTTGGCGACAACCAGCGCGTCCAGCTCGACGAAGCGGTGGCCCTTCTTTTCGTAATTGCCTGTGACTTTTGCACGCGCGGTCAATTCGTCACCACTCCTTGCCGCCGACAGAAGCTGCATCCGGCTGCCGACATGAATCCATGGACCCAGGATGGCGTTATCGACCAGCACCCTGTTCATCACCCGCTGCACGAGGCCGGGATGGCCGAGTCCTTCGCTTATGTAAATCGGGTCACGCTCGCGCACGTCGGTCAGATATTCTTTTGCCACATCGCCAGCCCATGCGCGCGGCACCGTGCCCAGCCACTTGCCGAGTTCATATGATCTCGCATCCACTGGTCTGCGCTCGCTCACCGGCGCGGCATCAGCGAAATCCGCAATCGAGACCGATGGCGCGGCCGCCGGCAAGGACGCACTCCCGATCGCACAAAGCTGTCCGCGACTTTCGACCTGAATCGAAAGCACACCATCGCTCTCCTCGCCACTAACATCAGCGGTCTCGCCGTCATAGACGGGTTTGACGAAGCGCGCCTCGATCAACCCGTGCTCGAGAAAAGCGCGGCCCCATTTTGTAACCGGCAGGTGCATCATATAGGCCATGACATCGACACCCGGGACCAGCCCGCCGCTGAATCCGAACCGTTTTGCAACCGTATCGTCGTGCATCTTGTTTTCGGAAAGCTTTGCGGTGTTGAAGGCCTGGACGCGGTAGGGTTCGAGCCGGCTAGTCATTCTATTTCCCTGATTATGGTTATCTTTTCTGTCGTTTATCGTACGCGAAGAAAATGCGGTTGCAAGCGCGGTGCCATCCGCCTTTTGCTCGCAATTCCTGTTCCGATGGAGTACCACGCGCGTCTTGAGAACGCGTGCCGCGTTGCCTAGCTAAATCCTCAACCGATGACAGCCATCCTGGACACCACCCGCATCTATGTCGACGCCGACGCCTGCCCGGTCAAAGACGAAATCTACCGCGTCGCCATCCGGCACGGCCTGCCGGTCAGCGTGGTCGCGGGCAATTTCATTCGGGTGCCGCAGGATCCGCTGATCGAGCGCGTCGCGGCCGGTTCCGGGATGGACGCCGCCGACGACTGGATTGCGGAGCGCGCGGGAAAGGGCGATATCGTCATTACCTCGGATATTCCGCTGGCAAGCCGCTGCGTGAAGGCAGGCGCCGAGGTGATCGCGCCGAATGGCAAGCCGTTTACGGAACAGTCGATCGGGATGACGCTGGCAGTTCGCAACCTGATGACCGATTTGCGCTCATCGGGCGAAGTGACCGGCGGTCCCAAATCCTTCGCGCCGCGCGACCGTTCGGCTTTTGTTTCGGCCCTGGATCAGACCATCCGCCGCGTTCAGCGGCAGCGCGCTGAGCAAACCGCGCAAAAACACAGTTGAACTGAAAATCCATGGCGCCTCCGCTGATCCAGTTGAAAGACATCGCGCTGACCTTCGGCGGCACCCCGCTATTGTCGGGTGTCGAGCTGTCGGTGTCCTCAGCCGAGCGCGTCTGTTTGATCGGCCGCAACGGCTCCGGCAAATCGACGCTGCTGAAGATCGCGGCCGGCCTGGTCGAACCCGATCATGGCAGCCGTTTTGTGCAACCCGGCGCCACCATCCGCTATCTGCCGCAGGAGCCGGATTTTGCCGGTTTCGCGACGACGCTGGCCTATGTCGAGGCCGGCCTCGGCCCGGGCGACGACCGTTATCAGGCGCAGTATGTTCTGGAACAGCTCGCCCTTCACGGCGACGAAGACCCCGCGCAAGTGTCCGGCGGCGAAGCCCGCCGCGTAGCGCTGGCGCGCGTGCTGGCGCCGTCGCCCGATATTCTCTTGCTGGACGAGCCGACCAACCATCTCGATCTCCCCACCATCGAATGGCTGGAGAGCGAACTCGACAACCGCCGCGGCGCACTTGTCATCATCAGCCACGACCGCCGTTTCCTCTCGAACCTGTCGCGCTCCACTGCCTGGCTCGATCGCGGCCAGATCCGGCAAATCGACCGCGGCTTTGGCGCGTTCGAGGCCTGGCGCGACGAGGTGCTGGCGGAGGAAGAGCGCGATCAGCACAAGCTCGACCGCAGAATCGTCAACGAGGAACACTGGCTGCGCTACGGCGTCTCGGGGCGCCGCAAGCGCAACGTCAAACGGCTCGGCAATCTCTACGCCCTGCGCGAGCAGCGGCGGAATTTTCGCGGCACCGCGGGCAATGCCAACCTTGCCGCCGCGGAAGCGGAAAAGTCCGGCAAGCTCGTGATCGAGGCGAAAAACATCGGCAGAGCATACGGCAACCGAAAGATCGTCGAGGGCTTTTCGATCCGCGTGCAGCGCGGCGACCGCATCGGCGTCGTCGGACCGAACGGCGTGGGCAAGACCACGCTGGTCGACATGCTGACCAGCGCCAGGCCGCCGGATACCGGCACCATCCGCTTCGGCGCCAATATTGAAATGGCGACGCTGGACCAGCATCGGGAAAGCCTCGATCCCAAATCGACGCTGGCTGAAGCTTTAACCGGCGGGCGCGGCGACCACGTCATGGTCGGCGGCAAGCCGAAGCACGTGGTCGGCTACATGAAGGATTTTCTGTTCGCGCAGGAGCAGATGCGCACGCCGCTAGAGGTACTCTCCGGCGGCGAGCGCGGCCGGCTGATGCTGGCGCGCGCGCTGGCAAAGCCGTCCAACCTGCTGGTGCTGGACGAGCCGACCAACGATCTCGATCTCGAAACCCTCGACGTGCTGGAAGAAATGCTCGGCGATTACGAAGGCACCGTAATTCTCATCAGCCATGACCGCGATTTTCTCGATCGCGTGGTGACCTCGGTGATCGCACCGGAAGGCAACGGCCGCTGGATCGAATATGCCGGCGGCTATACCGACATGCTGGCGCAGCGCGGCGCCGATCTGAAGCGAGAGACGGTGAAGGGTGCGGCGGTCGAAGACAGCAAGACGCCAAAAGTTAGAGCGCCATCTGGCACTTCAAGGCGCCGGCTTAATTTCAACGAGAAGCATGCACTGGAAACGCTGCCCAGGAAGATTGCGAAACTACAGGCCGAGATCGCAAACCAGCAGCGGCATCTTGACGATCCCGATCTGTTCCAGAAGGATCGCAAGAAGTTCGATCAAGCCTCTGATAAGCTTACAAAAACCCAAAGGGAATTGCAGGAGGCAGAGGACAGGTGGCTGGAACTTGAAGTGCTGCGTGAAGCGATCGAACAGGCCTAGCGCATATATGCTTTCCGCCGTCATTGCGAGGAGCCAACGGGTCCCGCCTTGGGCGGGCCCGATGATAAACTCCGCGATGAAGCAATCCATTTTGCACCTCGGATAGGTGGATTGCTTCGCGGAGTTTATCATCGGGCGCGCATTCGCGCGACCCGTTGGTTCGCAATGACGAGATACTTCCAATCGGAGTCGACTTGATGACCACGCCCCTCGCCGCCAAGATCGCCCGCGACTACGGCACGCCCGCCGCCGTCATCGACATGGACCGCGTCGAGCGCAACATCGCGCGGATTCAAGCGGCATGCGACGCGGCCGGGTTGGCCAACCGCCCGCACATCAAGACCCACAAAAGCCCGATGCTCGCAAAACTCCAGATAGCCGCCGGCGCCGGGGGCATTACCTGCCAGAAACTCGGCGAGGCCGAGGTGATGGCGGAGGCCGGCATCGACGATATCCTGATCAGTTACAACCTAATCGGGGAAGAGAAAATGGTCCGGCTCGGCGCGCTGCAGGCCAGGGCCGATATGACCGTTGCCGCCGACAATCCGGTTGTAATCGCGGGGCTGCCGCAGGCCGCGGCAGCCTCCGGTCGGCCGCTCTCGGTCGTGGTCGAGTGCGACACCGGGCGCAAGCGCGCCGGGGTGGAGACACCGGCGGAAGCCGTCGCGCTCGCGCGCGAGATCGCGGCGTCGAAGGGACTTACCTTTGCAGGCTTCATGCTGTACCCGACCGAGACCGGCTGGACCGAGGCGCAGCGTTTTTATGACGAGGCGCTGGCTGGAATTCGCGAACACGGGCTCGATGCCAAAATGGTCTCCACCGGCGGCACGCCAAATCTGAAAAATCTCGGCAAACTCAAAGGTGCCACCGAGCACCGGCCCGGCACCTACATCTATAATGACCGGATGCAGGTCGCGGCCGGCGTCGCCACCTGGGACGATTGCGCGCTCAGCATCTATTCCACCGTGGTGAGCCGCGCCGGCCCGGATCGCGGCATTCTCGATGCCGGCTCGAAAACCCTGACGTCGGACACCGGCGGCGGACTCGATGGCCACGGCCTCATTCTCGAACACCCGGAGGCCAGGATCGCGCGCTTCGCCGAGGAACACGGTTTTCTCGACCTGACGCGCAGCAACACTCGCCCCAACGTCGGCGATGTCGTGCGGATCGTGCCGAACCATGTCTGCGTGGTCGTCAACATGATGGACGAGGTGGTGATGGTGCGCGGCGAGGAGATCATCGGCACGCTGCCGGTCGCGGCGCGAGGAAAGTTGCGCTGATTTTTCTGCCGTCATTGCGAGGAGCGCAGCGACGAAGCAATCCATTCTGCTCCGCGGATAAGTGGATTGCTTCGCGGAGCCTGTCATCGGGCGGCGCTTCGCGCCGACCCGTTGGCTCGCAATGACGGCTTCAAATCTGCCCTTCATTAAGCCATTTCAACGCCCCTCTCCCCGCCGCCGCTCCGGTCGCGAACGAGGCCTGCAGCAGATAGCCGCCGGTCGGCGCCTCCCAATCCAGCATTTCGCCGGCGGTGAAGACCCCGGGCAAGCGGCGGATCATGAAGTCGGCGTCGACCTCGTCGAACGATATTCCTCCGGCGGTCGAGATCGCCCGCGCGATCGGGGCGACACCCTTGAGTTCGACCGGCACGTCGTTGATCAATCCCGCGAGGCTGACCGACGAAAGCGACGACAGCGGCACACCTGATGCAATTGCCGCCTCCTGCAACAGGCCGATCGCGGCGGGCGACAGATGAGCGGCCTTGCGCAGAAAATTGGACAGGGATTGGCGGCCTCGCGGCCTCGATAGCTGTGCCATCAAGTCCTGCATACCCAGATCGGGCCGCAACGCCACGTGCAGGATCGCCTGCCCCGAACTGCCGATGGACTCGCGCAAGTGAGCCGAGAGCGCATAAATCGCGCCGCCTTCAATACCTGTGCGCGTAATGATGGCTTCTCCGCGCACGGCGTGCGATCCGAACGACAGCGCGATGCCCTTGAGCGGATGGCCTTCAAAACGGTCGCGAAGAATCTCCGACCACGCGACCGCGAAGCCGCAATTGGCGGGCCGGAGCGGCGATATCGCCACGCCTCTCGCAGCCAGGGTTTCCACCCAAGCGCCGTTCGACCCGAGCCGCGGCCAGCTTGCACCGCCAAGCGCGAGGACGGTTGTGCGCGCATTGACAGCGCGTTTTCCATCGGGCGTTTGAAACAAAAGCTGCCCATCGTCGTTCCAGCCGGTCCAGCGGTGGCGCAGTGCGAGTTGCACGCCCATCGCATCAAGCCGCCGGAGCCATGCACGCAGCAGCGGCGAGGCCTTGAACGCCGTTGGAAAAACCCGGCCGCTGGAGCCGATGAAGGTTGGCTGCCCCAGCGCCTCGCTCCATACGCGCAACCTAGCTGGCGGGAACGCCTCGATCGCAGTTGCAAGCCGCGGCTGCGCTTCGCCGTAGCGCATCAAAAATTCCGGCAGCGCCTCGCTGTGCGTCAGATTGAGCCCGCCACGTCCCGCCATCAGAAATTTGCGGCCGGCCGACGGCATCGCGTCATAGACGGTGACGCCGGCACCACCTCGCGCCAGCACCTCGGCCGCCATCAGTCCGGCCGGGCCGGCGCCGATGATGGCGACTTCCGTTTGTGAACTCGTCATCGCGGCGGACAAGGCGCGCTCCCTCTCGACGTCAAGGACCTCATCCTGAGGAGCGGCGACTTCGCCGCGTCTCGAAGGATGGCTGCAAGCTCACGGTTCGAGACGCGCGAAGACGCGCTCCTCACCATGAGGACCATCGCCACGCACTCCGGCTTACTTCTAAAGCTTGATCCCGGCCCTTGCCGCGGCCTGCGCGATGTACTTCTGGGTCTGCTGGAACGCGCCTTCCAGCGCTTTTGCAGTCGACATGTCGCCGATCTCGGCAAAATGCGCGGATACCGCCTCGGGGGTCCAGTCGGATGGCGGCAAATTGATGCCTTCGGTTTCCATGATCTTGATCACCGCGAACGACCCAGCTCCCGCGCCCATGATGGTGCGCGTCGGCGCGTCATCGCTGAGCAGATAAAGCACCGCCGGGGTGATCGCTTCCGGCTTCATCAGCGCCAGCGCCTGCGGCGGCAGCAGTTCTTCCGTCATCCGGGTCGCCGCCGTCGGCGAGATCGTGTTGACGCGGATGTTGTTCTTGCGGCCCTCCTCGGCCAGCACATTCATCAAGCCGATCATGCCGCTCTTCGCCGCGCCGTAATTGGCCTGGCCGAAATTGCCGAACAGGCCGGACGATGACGTGGTGACGACGATGCGGCCGTAGTTGCGCTCGCGCATGCCGTCCCACACCGCCTTGCAGCAATAGAACGTGCCGGTGAGATGCACGTCGAGGACCTTGGCGAAATCGGCCGGTTCCATCTTGCCGAACGATTTGTCGCGCAGAATGCCGGCATTGGCGCAGAGCAGATCGACGCTGCCCCATTCTTTGGTCGCACGATCCACCATCGCCCTGACCTGCTCGAAGTCAGAGACATCGGCGCCGTCGGCCATCGCCACGCCGCCGGCTTTGCGGATTTCCTCGACCACGGTTTCCGCGGGCGTCAGCGACCCGCCAGAGCCGTCGCGGGCGCCACCGAAATCATTGACGACGACCTTTGCGCCGCGGCTTGCCAGCCCGATTGCATGCGCGCGCCCGAGACCATTGCCCGCGCCGGTGACGATGGCGACGCGTCCGTCAAACCTGATTGTCATGATTGCAGTTCCCGGATGTGGGTTCTTTCGTCATGCCCGGCCTTGTGCCGGGCATCCACGTCTTTTTGGTTGCTGCATCAAACAAGACGTGGATGGCCGGGACAAGCCCGGCCATGACGACGATGCTAAGCAAAATAGATCAGGCCGATCCAGTCGGCCACCAGAGCGGGCTTCTCCTCGCCCTCGATTTCGACGGTCACGTTGGTGCGCGACAGCAATTCGGTCGGCTTGCGCAGCTTGGCTTCCGCCAGCATAAAACGGCCGCGGACGCGCGAACCCGAACGCACCGGTGAGATGAAACGCAGCTTGTCGAAGCCGTAATTCACCCCCATCGTGGTGCCCTCGATCACCGGCATCACTTCGTAGGACATGATGCTCAGCAGCGACATCGTCAAAAAGCCGTGCGCCACGGTGGCGCCGAACGGCGTTTCGCGTTTGGCGCGCTCGGGATCGATGTGAATGAATTGATGATCTTCGATCACGTCCGCATAGACGTCGATCCGCTTTTGATCAACCAGATGCCATGACGACACGCCGACCTCGTGGCCGACCATCTGCTGATAGGCTGAAAGCGAAATCGGCGGCTTCTTCCAGACTTCATTCATTGGTCAACTCTCCGCAGTGTCCCGTTTCCGAAGTTCGTGAACTCCTGCGGCGCCCCTGACACGAACTTCGGAAACAAAGGGACACTGCCAACTTAACTATTCTGGTGCCGCTTTCGATTTGAAGTTCCTGAGACGAACTTGCGGCACCATTGCAGGAACTTCAAATCGGCGGCACTAGCTCCCGGCCGACCGCACCTTCCGCAACTCCGGGAATTCCTCTTCGCGGAATTCCTTGCCACGCAGCGGATCGCCGCGATCGTTTTCGTGCTCGAGACGGCGCAGTTGCACGCGGCGGATTTTGCCAGAAATCGTCTTCGGCAATTCGGTCACGAGCTCGATCCGCCGGATGCGCTTGAAGGGCGCCAGCCGCGCGTGCAGGTGGCGAAAGATCGACAGCGCGGTTTGCGCCGAGCGCTCCGCGCCCGACACCAACAGCACATAAGCCTTGGGGATTGCCAGCCTGATGGGATCGGGGCTGGGAACGACCGCGGCCTCCGCGACCGATTCATGTTCGAGCAAAATGCTCTCGAGTTCGAACGGGCTGATCCGGTAGTCCGATGATTTGAAGACGTCATCGGAGCGGCCGACGAAGGTCAGGTAGCCCTCATCGTCGGCAAACACCACGTCGCCACTGCGATAGAGATCGCCGTCCGCGCCGCTCAATTTCCCATCGTCGCCTTGATAGCCCTGCATCAGGCCCGCCGGCCTGTCGGCCCCGAGCACCAAGGTGACCTCGCCCTCTGTCACGGCGTTGCCATCGCTGTCGGCGATGCGCACCCGATAGCCCGGCATCGGCCGGCCCATCGAGCCGACCTTCACGGTCTGGCCCGGCGAATTGCCAACAAGCAGGGTTGTCTCGGTCTGGCCGTAGCCATCGCGGATCGTGACCCCCCAGGCGGCGCGGACCTGGTCGATCACCTCGGGATTGAGCGGCTCGCCGGCGCCGCAGACTTCACGCAGGCTCACCTTGAAGTCGGCGAGCCGCTCCTGGATGAACAGCCGCCACACTGTCGGCGGTGCGCATAGCGTGGTGACACCGCAGCGGTCGATGATCGAGAGCAGGCCTTTCGCTTCGAAGCGCGGCTGATTGACGATGAAGATCGTCGCGCCGGCAATCCAGGGCGCGAAGAAGCAGCTGTAGGCATGCTTGGCCCAGCCGGGCGACGAGATGTTGAGGTGGATATCGCCGGGCTGCAGCCCGAGCCAATACATTGTCGTGAGATGGCCGACGGGGTAGCTGCGCTGGCTATGCCGAACGAGCTTCGGCTTCGCCGTCGTGCCCGAGGTGAAATACAGCAGCATCGGGTCGTCGGCCTTGGTCGGGCCGTCGGGTGTGAAAGGCTCGGGCGCGTTTGCCGCATCCTCGAACGGCAACCAGCCCTCCTGTTTGGCTGTCGCGCCGACGACGACGCGGACCAGCCCGTCGCTGCCGAGGCCGGCAAGTTTCGCCACCTGGTCCTGGGTCGCGACCACCGCCCTCGCCTTGCCGCGATCGAGCCGGTCGCGGAGTTCATCAGGCGTCAGCAACGTGGTCGCGGGGATTACCACCACCCCGAGCTTCATTGCCGCCAGCATGGTCTCCCACAGCGGCACGACATTGCCGAGCAGCAGCAGAAGATGATCGCCGCGCTTCAGCCCCTGCGCGCGCAGAAAGTTGGCGACCTGATTAGAACGGCGTGACAGCGCCGCGAACGAGAATTTTGTCTCGCGGTTGTTGCCGGCATCGACAATCCACAGCGCCGGGCGATCCTTGCTTTCGGGATTACGCGCCAGTTCCGCATCGAACCAGTCCAGTGCCCAGTTGAACGGCACCGGATCGGGCCAGAGGAATCCCTTGACCGCGGCATCGTAGTCGGTGCGGTGCTTGAGCAGAAAAGCACGCGCGTCCTGAAATGTGGTCATATCAAATGAGTCTCGCCGCTTTCACTACCGTCATCCTGAGGAGCCGCGCTTTTTGCGCGGCGTCTCGAAGGATGAGCCACATACAGAGCTGGTCATCCTTCGAGGCTCGCAAGTACTCGCTCCTCAGGATGACGGTAATCATTTTCCCGCCAGCTCGCGGACGTGCTGGATGATCCCTGAAAAATCCACTCCGCCATGCCCCGCGGCATCGAACGCCTTGTAGATCTCCTGCGCGTGCTTGCCGAGCGGCGTGGCGGCACCGGCGGCCTTTGCCGCATCCTGCGCCAGCGTGAGGTCCTTCACCATCAAGGCCGAGGCAAATCCCGGCTTGTAGTCATTGTTCGCAGGCGATGTCGGCACCGGGCCCGGCACCGGACAATATGTCGTCAGCGACCAGCATTGTCCGGAAGAAGTCGAGGCGACATCGAACAGTGCCTGATGCGACAGGCCGAGCTTTTCGGCGAGCGCAAAGGCTTCGCTGACCGCGATCATGGAAACGCCCAGGATCATGTTGTTGCAGATTTTCGCGGCCTGCCCCGCGCCCGCGCCGCCGCAATGTACGATATTCTTGCCCATCTTTTCCAGCACCGGTTTTGCTACGGCGAATGCCTTCGCTTCGCCGCCGCACATGAAGGTCAGCGTCGCCCCCTTGGCGCCACCGGTGCCGCCCGACACCGGCGCATCAACCGAGAGAACGCCGTGCTCGGAGGCCAGCGCATGGGCCTGCACCGCGCTTTCGACGTCGATGGTCGAACAATCGATGATCAGTGCGCCCTTGGTGATGGCGGGCAGTATCTCGGTCCACACCGAAAGCACATGCTTGCCGGCAGGCAGCATCGTAATCACGACGTCGGCGCCCTTGACCGCGCTAACCGCGCTGTCGGCGATCCCGGCACCGTCGGCCTTCGCCTGATTGCGCGAGGCTTCCACCAGATCGAAGCCCGTCACCTTCTCGCCGGCCTTGACCAAATTGGCGGCCATCGGCCCGCCCATGTTGCCGAGCCCGATGAATGCGATGTTGGCCATGTCTAGTCCCTCCGCTCAGCAGTTCTTATTTTGCTCTGTCGAATATGAGTTCGTCGGCGCCGATTTCGGCGAAGTAAGGCGCGACCATCTCGGGCGTGACATCCTCGATCCGCGGCGGCGACCAACGCGGATTGCGGTCCTTGTCGATCACTGCCGCGCGTATGCCTTCGCGAAAATCGTCGCTTCTGAACACTTCCAGCGCGGCGCGATATTCCCGGACCAAACATTCCTCCAGCGACGCCGACGCCCGCGCCAGCCGCAGCAGTTTTAAGGCGACCACCATGCCGCGTGGCGACTTCTCGTTCAACGTCTTCAGCGTCGCCTGCGGCAGTTCCGAACCATCCCGCTGCAGGGCTGCGACGATATCTTCGATTCCGTCATAGCCGAACCAGGCGTCGATACGCGGCTGAAGCGCGGCGACAGGTCCCGATGTCTCGCCGGTCGCAAAACGATCGATCGCGTTTTTGACGTCGGCAGAGCTTACCCCTACGCGAAGATTGACGAGCGCCTCGCGCAGGGCGGCAAGTTGGGTGGAGGGGACGACCGCGTCCGCAAAACGGGCATAGATCGCGTCGGGGCCGTTCATGGTCTGGCCGGTCAATCCGAAATAGGTACCGATCTCTCCCGGCGAGTGCGAGAGCAGCCAGGTGCCGCCGACATCGGGGAAGAAACCGAGACCGACCTCGGGCATCGCGAGTTTGGTCCGCTCGGTGACGACGCGATGCCGGCCATGCGCCGACAAACCGACGCCGCCGCCCATCACGATGCCATCCATGAAGGCGACATAAGGCTTCGGGAATTTGGCGATGCGCGCGTTGAGAATGTACTCCTCGCGCCACAGGATTTTGCCGAGATCGCCTTTCACCTTCGAGCTTTCATACAGCGCCCGGATGTCGCCGCCGGCGCAGAGGCCGCGATCGCCCGCGCCTTCCAGCAGGATCAGGCCGACCGCGGGGTCAGACTCGAATTCGTCGAGCGCCTTGTCGATGTCGCGAAACATCTCCAGCGTCACCGCATTGATCGTCTTCGGCCGGTTGAGGCGGATGACGCCGGCCGCGCCCTCGCGCCGCGCGATCAGGTCGGGTTCTTGACCCGCAACAGCGGCTCTCGAGGCCGTCATCGCGTGCCCTCGATCAATTTGCGCGAAACGATCAGCCGCATGATTTCATTGGTGCCTTCGAGGATTTGATGCACGCGCAGATCGCGCACGATTTTCTCGATGCCGTATTCGCTTAAGTAGCCGTAGCCGCCGTGCAATTGCAGCGCCTGATTGGCGACTTCGAAACCGACGTCGGTGCCGAAGCGTTTTGCCATGGCGCACAGCATGGTGGCGTCGGCATCCTTGCGGTCGAGCGCCGCGGCCGCGCGCCACACGAAGGTTCTGGCGGCCTCCAGTTCGGTCGCCATGTCGGCAAGCCGAAACTGCAGCGCCTGGAATTCGTCGAGGCGCTTTCCGAACGCCTTGCGCTCCTTCATGTAGGTCAGCGACTTGTCGAGCGCGGATTGCGCGCCGCCCAGCGAACAGGCCGCGATATTGATGCGTCCGCCGTCGAGGCCCGCCATCGCGATCTTGAAGCCAATACCTTCGTCTCCCAGCCGGTTGGCAACGGGTACGCGCGCGTTCTCGAAAATCACCGCGCGGGTCGGTTGCGCATTCCAACCCATCTTGCGCTCATTGGCGCCGAGCAAAAGCCCGGGCGTGTCGCCCTCGATCACCAGCGTCGAGATGCCGCCGGGTCCGTCGCTGCCGGTACGCACCATCACCACGTAGACGTCGCCCTTGCCTGCGCCGGAAATGAACTGCTTCTGGCCGTTGAGCACATAATAGTCGCCATCGCGCACGGCGCGGGTGCGCAGCGCGGCCGCATCCGATCCGGAGCCCGGCTCGGTCAGGCAGTAGCTCGCCAGTAATTCCATGGTGCAGAGCTTTGGCAGCCATTTTTTTCGCTGCGTGTCATTGCCGAAGGCATCGATCATCCAGGATGCCATATTGTGGATCGAGATGAATGCCGACACCGTCGGGCAGCCCTGCGCCAGCGCCTCAAAGATCAAAGCCGCATCGAAGCGCGTCAGCGCCGAACCGCCGACGTCATCGCGGATGTACACGCCGCCGATGCCGAGCTTGGCCGCCTCGCGCATCACATCGACCGGAAAATGCTTTTCCTCATCCCAGCGGATCGCATGCGGCGCGATTTTTTCCGCGGCGAAATCCCGCGCCATGTCGCGAACCGCAATCTGGTCCTCGTTGAGAGCGAATTGCATCTCGTGCCCGCGCCTGTCTTAAGCGATCATGCGCATGCTCAATTCATCGTCGGAATAGAAAATTCCGCGCCTTCCTTGACGCCGGAGGGCCAGCGCGCGGTCACCGTCTTGGTCTTGGTATAGAAGCGGATCGAATCCGGCCCGTGCTGGTTGAGATCGCCGAAGCCGGATTTCTTCCAGCCACCGAAGGTGTAATAGGCGATCGGCACCGGGATCGGCACGTTGATGCCGACCATGCCGACATTGACCTTGGCGGCGAAATCGCGCGCCGCGTCGCCGTCGCGGGTAAAGATCGCAACGCCGTTGCCGAAGTCGTGATCCGACGGCAGGCTCAAAGCCTCCTTGTAGTCGTGGGCGCGCACCACCGAGAGCACCGGACCGAAGATCTCCTCCTTGTAGATCCGCATGTCTTTTGTCACATTGTCGAACAGGCACCCGCCCATATAAAAACCGTTCTCGTAGCCCTGCATCTTGAAATTACGGCCGTCGACCGCGAGCGTGGCGCCTTCCTTGATGCCGATCTCGACATAATTCTTGACGCGATTAAGCGCCTCCCTGGTCACCAGCGGACCATAGTCCGCGGATGGATCGATCGAGGTGCCGATCTTTAAGGACTCGACGCGCGGAATCAGTTTCTCCATCAGCCGGTCGCCGGTGGTCTTGCCCACGGGCACCGCCACCGAAATCGCCATGCAGCGTTCGCCTGCCGAGCCATAGCCGGCGCCAATCAGTGCATCGACGGTCTGGTCCATATCGGCATCCGGCATGACGATGGCGTGGTTCTTGGCGCCGCCAAAACATTGCGCGCGTTTTCCGGTGGCGGCCGCACGCTCGTAGATATACTGCGCGATCGGCGAAGAACCGACAAAGCCGACGGCGCGAATATCCGGATCGTCGAGGATCGCGTCGACCGCTTCCTTGTCGCCATTGACAACGTTGAGGACGCCCGGCGGCAGGCCTGCCTCGATCATCAATTTCGCGAGTTCCATCGGCACGCCGGGATCGCGCTCCGACGGTTTCAGGATGAACGCATTGCCGCAGGCAATCGCGGGCGCGAATTTCCACATCGGGATCATCGCAGGGAAATTGAACGGGGTGATGCCGGCGACGACGCCCAACGGCTGGCGCATGGAATAGATGTCGATGCCTGGGCCGGCGCCCTCGGTATATTCGCCCTTCATCAGGTGCGGAATGCCGCAGGCAAACTCGACCACCTCCAGGCCACGCTGAATGTCGCCCTTGGCGTCGGGAACGGTCTTGCCATGCTCGCGTGCCAACAGATCGGCGAGCTTGTCGTAATCGCGCTGCGCCAGTTCAAGGAACTTCATCATCACCCGCGCGCGGCGCTGTGGATTGGTGGCGCCCCATTCGGCTTGCGCCGCCTTGGCATTCTCGACCGCGGCGCGTACTTCCGTCTTGGAAGCCAGATCCAACTTGGCCTGGACGTCGCCGGTCATCGGCTCAAACACGTCCGCTGTCCGTCCCGAAGTACCCTTGACCTCACGGCCGCCGATAAAATGTCCGATGGTACGCATGCGTTCCTCCCGAAGCCGGATTTTGCGGCATCTTGCAGTCTTTATAGCGTTTGGAAAGGGCCTCCTTGCGCAGCGCATTTGCGAAAATGCGACCCTGCCCATTTCCAAGGACATTCGACCGCTGTTGTAGGGAATTACCGCTTGCCGATCAGTGCCGCGCTGACGCGGCGACCTTCCTGGTCGCGGATTTCTTCGCCGCCCGCTTCGGCGCCGGCGCCCTATTGAGCACCGCCTCACGCCCGGCGCCAAGAATTTCCTCGGAAAACCCCCCACTGCCTGCGACGCGGGCCAGCACCATCGTCCCCATCATGGTCGCGATAACAGCCATCGCCTGCTTGCGCGCGGCCTTGCGGGGAAGGTCCGGAATCTGCGCGGCGATCGCATCGATCATCTGCTCCAGCTTGGCCGCGAACGCCTTGCGGGTTCTGGGATTCTCGCGGGCGATTTCCGCAGCCAGTGTTGGAATCGCGCAGCCACGGCCAGGATCGTCGCGATGAACCGGGGTCAGATAAGACTCCACGATGGTCGCCAGCCGCTTTTCCGGCGGCGTCTGCTCGGCGAGCTTGCGCCAGTGCTCGGTCGATCGATCCATCGCATGGCTGAAAGCCTCGATCACCAGCGCCTCGCGCGAATCGAAATGGGCGTAGAACCCGCCATGGGTAAGCCCGGCGTCCTTCATCAGGTCGGCGACGCCGATGCCATGCGCGCCCCTCTCGCGAAGCCGCATCGAGGCTTTCTTCACGATCCGCGCGCGGGTTTCCAGCTTGTGTTCCTTCGAGTAGCGCATTACCGGTTCCATAAGATGTTTGCAGTCATATAATAACATCGGTTGCTGCGAAAAGCTGCATTTTATTTCGTCAACCGCTGGCGGCCACGGCCGCGTCGGATCATCAGGGACGACAGGGGAAAACTCCCGAGCCCTTGACAAGACGCTGCATTGGCCGGGAAGTGGCGCGATCCGCCCCAACGCACCCCCTAATTGCGAGACCGTCATGCAACTGCTCAATTCCCATTGCGGCGTCGATCGCGACCCTCGCGGTGTCGTTCGCTTGACGATCTGCAACGCCGGCTCGCTCAACATCCTCGGATCCGCCGTCATCAACGATGCCCGCGAGGGGCTAGAGGTGCTCGGGGCGGACCGGCAGATTCGCGTGCTGGTCATCGCCGGGCAAAGCGAAAAAAGCATGATCGGCGGCGCCGATATCAAGGAAATGGCAAAACTCGATCAGGCCTCCGCCGAGAAATTCATCACAGGCCTGCGCGATCTTTGCGAGGCCGTGCGTGCATTTCCGGCGCCGGTGATCGCGCGGATGCCGGGCTGGTGCCTCGGCGGCGGCCTCGAGGTCGCAGCCGCCTGCGACTTCCGGGTTGCCGCGCACGACGCAAAATTTGGGATGCCCGAGGTCAAAGTCGGCATTCCCTCGGTCATCCACGCGGCGTTGTTGCCGCGGCTGATCGGCTGGGGCCGCGCTCGCTGGCTGGTGATGACGGCCGAGAATATCGACGCACCTACAGCCCTTGCCTGGGGGCTGATCGACGTGGTCGCCCCTGAGGGCGGCCTCGATGCCGCGGTCGAGCGCACGGTTAAAGCCCTGCTCGAATGCGGTCCGGAAGCGCTGCGTTCGCAGAAAGCCCTGCTCCGCCAATGGGAAGAGCTGCCGCTCAAGGAATCCGTCAACCTCAGCATCGGCGTATTCGGGCGATCGTTCCTGACCGACGAACCGCGACGGCTGATGCAGGGCTTTATTGATCGCAAGCGGTAGTTTGAGCAGAAGAAGCCGTCATGCCCCGCGCATGCGGGGCATCCAGTACGCCGTGCCGTTTGTGGGAATCGAGACGGCTGCGTTCACTGGATCATCCGCTTTCGCGGATGATGACAGCTGTGGCAATTGGCACCCCGCTGGGCTGGCCGGCCAGCCCAGCTCACAGCAATTTATCCCCGCCCACCGTTGCAAATTCCGCGGCGCATCATATGATGGATATCATGTAAATGTACCGCTCTCCCGCAGCGCGCAAAATTGAGGAACACCCGCCATGGCCGCAGCTTCCGATCCCGTCGTCATCGTTTCCGCAGCAAGAACCCCGCTTGGCAGGTTTATGGGTGATCTTTCCCTTTTCAGCGCGCATAAGCTCGGTTCCCATGTGATCGGCGCCGCGCTCGAGCGGGCAAAATTGTCGCCCGAGCGGGTCGACGAGGTGTTCATGGGCTGCGTGCTGCCGGCCGGACAGGGCCAGGCGCCGGCACGGCAGGCCGCCCGCGGCGCCAAGCTGCCGGATGCGACGGGCGCCACCACCATCAACAAGGTCTGCGGTTCCGGCATGAAGGCAACCATGCTGGCGCATGACATCATCAACGCCGGCTCCGCCGCGATCGTTGTCTCCGGCGGCATGGAGAGCATGACCAATGCGCCCTATTTGCTGGCAAAAGCGCGCGCCGGCTATCGCGCCGGTCATGATCGGATTATCGACCACATGCTGATGGACGGCCTCGAAGACGCCTACGAGGTCGGCCGCTCGATGGGCGATTTCGGCGAAGCCACCGCCGAGGCCTATCAGTTCACCCGCAAGGATCAGGACGCCTACGCCATGGAGACCCTGACGCGTGCGCGCAAGGCGGTGGAAGGCGGCGCGTTCAAGGCCGAAATCGTGCCGATCACCGTGACCGAAAAAGCCGGTCCACGGACGATCGCCAATGACGAGATTCCGCTAAAGGTCGATCCCGCCAAAATTCCGGGATTGAAGCCGGCGTTCCGCGCCAACGGCACCATCACGCCGGCGGCTTCTTCGGCGAATGCCGACGGCGCCGCAGCGCTGATTCTTACGAAGCGATCGCTCGCCGATCGCGACGGCTTGTCTTATTTGGCCGAGATCAAGGGTCACGCCACCCACAGCCAGGAACCGCAATGGTTCACCACCGCGCCGATCCCGGCGATCCGCAAGCTGCTCGACAAGGTCGGCTGGAGTGTCGGCGATGTCGATCTGTTCGAGATCAACGAGGCGTTTGCGGTGGTGGCGATGGCGGCGCAACGCGATCTTGGTATCCCCCGCGAGAAGCTGAACATCAACGGCGGCGCCTGCGCGCTCGGACACCCGATCGGCGCCACCGGCGCCCGCCTGATCGTCACGCTGCTGCATGCGCTGGAGGCGCAGAACCTGAAGCGCGGGGTCGCGGCGCTGTGCATCGGCGGCGGTGAGGCCACCGCAATTGCAGTGGAGCGCGTCGTTCACTAACGCGAGTGGCGAATAGTGAGTAGCGAATAGCGAATAGGGATTTTCTATTTGCTACTCACCATTCGCTATTCGCTTCTTCTTACGGCCTGATCGTCATGCTGGTCGCGGGCCCCGGCGTGCGCAGCGGCTCAGCCAGCCGCGCGAATTCGCACAACAGCGAACGGGTCTTGCGCGGATCGATGATCTCCTCGACCCAGAACCGTTCGGCGGAACGGAACGGCGACCGCAGCTTGTTGAGACGGTCCTCGATCTCCTGCAGCTTGGCTTTCGGATCGTCTGCGGCGTCGATGTCGGCGCGATAGGCCGCCTCGATGCCGCCTTCCAGCGGCAGCGAACCCCAATAGGCCGACGGCCAGGCATAGCGCAGCGAGAACCGGTCCGCCGGCTGGTGCACGACACCAGCGACACCAAAGGAATTGCGCACGATGACGGTGCACCAGGGAACGGTGGTCTGGTTGACGGCGGCCATGGCGCGCACGCCGTGGCGGATGGTTGCCGCCTTCTCGGCATCGAGCCCGATCATGAAGCCCGGACAATCCATCAGGTAGACCACCGGCAGATGGAAAGTTTCGGCGAGGTCGGCAAACCGCACCACTTTTTGGCAGGCTTCCGCCGTCCACGACCCGCCGTAATGAAAGGGATCGCTGGCAAGCAGCAGCACGGCGCGGCCTTCCAGCCGGGCGAAGCCGGCAATGATCGGGCGGCCGAAATTCGCGGCCATCTCGAAGAACGAGCCCTTGTCGACGACCGCGTCGATGATGGGGCGCATCTTGTAGACCTGGCGGCGGTTGCGCGGCACCGCCTTCATCAAGGATTCCTCTGATCGTTCCGGATCGTCGTCACAGGGAAGCGTCGGCGGCAGTTCATAAACCGAGGACGGCAGATAAGAGAGAAAACGCCTGGCGCGCTCGAAAGCTTCCTCCTCGGTGTCGACGGCATCATCGACGCCGCCGGCGCGGGTCTGGATCTCGGCGCCGCCGAGTTCCTGCTTGCTGAGATCCTGGCCGAGGCGCTTTACAACGGGCGGCCCTGCGACGAACATCGCCGAATCTTTTGTCATCACCGAATAGTGGCTCGCCGCAAGCCGCGCCGCGCCGAGGCCCGCGACCGACCCAAGCCCCAATCCGACCACGGGCACGCGGGCCATGTTCGCCGTCGTGTACCGGTACCAGCGGGTGCCGCCGATGCCGCCGGGCAGATTGGCCGCCCCCTTGGTTTCGATGGTTTTCACCGAACCGCCGCCACCCGAGCCTTCGATCAGCCGGATAATCGGCAGGCGAAAGTCATGCGCCATCTCCTCGGCCATCAGCGGCTTCGCGGAGATCGAAGCGTCCGCGGAGCCGCCGCGCACGGTGAAATCATCGCCGACAACGACCACTGTGCGGCGAT